>CAYGGB010000190.1:0-2361 GCA_964349295.1 uncultured Candidatus Peribacteria bacterium
ATATACCGCCGTATCTGGTGAATGAAGCCACGTGCAACGAGGTGCAAAGCGCGATGAGAAAATATGATGTTCATGGAAGGAACATCGGTCTGGAAATTACCGAAGAACAGCCGAGACCAGTCACGCTGCTCCCCTTTGCCCCTCTCCGCCAGAGCGGTGTCCGGATCGCGCTGGATGATGTGGGTAAGCCGATCCACGGAAAACCTATGGAGACCGGGGAGATGGCAATCGATTCTGTAACGAAAATGGCAGCCGTGGAAGGCGTGGACGAACTGAAGCTGGATGCGGCCGCTCTTTCGTCCAGGCTCCTGCCGTCGCTTGTTGATCATATTCTCCGTACGTTACGGAAAGATGTGACGATTGAGGGGGTATCGGGAGAAAAGCAGATTGCCGGATTACTGCGGGATTCAAAAGTGTTGCAGATGAATCCGCTTGCCGGCCAGACGAGGCATGGTGATCCCGCCCTGTTTCAGGGTTACTTTCACGATAATAAGCCCAAGGATGCGAAGACGTTCATGAATGATCTCACCAGATTGAGGCAGACTCCGGCCATACAGACATTGTGACTTCCCGCGCAACGGTTACCATGGGTCGGTGAAAAAACTGATCTTCATTGTCGCGCTCCTCATGATTGCCGCAATCGGGTGGTACAAATGGTCGCTGCGCCCGCTTGATTCCTCCGATGACGTTCGCCGTCCTGTCACGATACAGTCCGGTCTTTCGGTGAGCGATATCGGCGCATTGCTGGAACTGAAAAGCGTCATCCGGTCGGCGCGGGCGTTTTCGCTCTACGCGAGGATTCATCGGTCCCAGAGTGGGTTGCAGGCGGGTGATTTCCTGCTGCGTGCCTCACAGGGTGTTCCGGAGATCATTGATACACTGCGCAGCGGAAAGTCTGAGGAGATCGGCATCACAATTCCGGAGGGATTTGCGGTATCGGATATCGATGCGTTGCTTGCGAAGAAAGGGTTGATCACCGCGGGATCGTTTACAGCATGCGCGCAGACTTGTGATCTCTCTTCCTATGAATTTCTGCCGAAAGTCTCCGTTCTTTCGAAGAGAGGAGGGAAGGTCGAGGGATATCTGTTCCCCGATACCTATCTGGTCTTTAGCCAGAAGTTCAGTGCCGAAGATTTCCTCAAGCGCCTTCTCGAGACCTTCCGCAAGCGTGTCGTTGCCGGACTTGTGACCGATCTGAAATCGTCAAAATATTCCCTGCATGAAGTGATCACAATGGCGTCACTGATCGAAGAAGAAACGAAGGCGGGTGATGAACGGCCGGTTGTTTCGGGCATCCTCTGGAAACGTTTCGAAGCAGAGCAGGGTCTGGGAGTCGATGCGACCGTCCGGTATAGTCTCGACAAGCCGACAGATGCGATCACCGCAAAAGATCTGGAGATTGATTCGCCGTATAATCTCCGGAAATTCCGGGGTCTTCCTCCCGGTCCCATCGCAAATCCCGGACTCTCCAGCATCAAGGCCGCACTGCATCCCGAAGATTCAAAATACTGGTATTACCTGCACGGGAAAGACGGCGTCATCCGGTACGCAGAGACGAATGATGAGCATAATAGGAATAAGGCGCTGTATCTGAGGTGAATGAGGTGGCTCTCCGAAGCCGAATATGCTACAATGATTCGATCCCGTCGAAGCGAAATTCAGCAGATCGGGATTACAATCCACACCAATTCATGGCACACAATCATCGTCTCAAAATCGGCGTCATGGGTTCTGCATCCGGTCCGCAGACCGAAGATCCCCATGCGCGTGAGATGGCGCGTGCTCTCGGCCGCGAGATCGGCAAGCGTAATTACATCTTCATTAACGGTGCCTGCCCGGGACTCCCGAATGACGCATTGATGGGGGCAAAAGAATGCCATGCGTTCACGCTCGGCATCTCGCCGGCGTTTTCGGAATACGAACATATCAACGAGTACATGAGCCCGCACGCGCACGATATGATCATCTACACCGGAATGGGCTTCATGGAACGCGATATCATCAACATCCGTTCCGCGGACGGTGTCGTGATCGTCGGTGGCGGTATCGGATCGCTCAACGAATTCACCATCGCGTACGATGAGGGCCGCCCAATCGGGATCCTTACCAACACCGGCGGGATCAGCAATCATATCCCGTACGTGGTCACCGAACTCTGCCAGCGCGAAATGCCGCCGAATCTCGTCATGGATGATGATCCGGTGGCGCTTCTTGATAAACTGGAGTTGGTCGTCAAAGCGTTTCCTCTCCCTATCCGCGAAGATGGGAGGGTGAAGGATATGAAGAAAGGACGAGGGTAGTAATTGAGAATTGAAAATTGAGAATTGAGAATAGTTTTCCAGTTAAGAAGCGATTTAGAGG
>CAYGGB010000191.1:0-2335 GCA_964349295.1 uncultured Candidatus Peribacteria bacterium
TTTTGTTGCCCGCGAAGAGCGTTGTTTTCTACGTGCAGAAAATGGTCTGGCCGACCGGTCTCTCCGTCATCTATCCCTACCCCGCCCACTCCCCTGCCCTGCTGGAATTCGGTGTGAGCATCGGACTGATTCTGGTTGCAGTGCTCATCCTGACCGCACTGGTGATTCACGGGCGTCACCGGCTGATTGCGTTTGGTCTGGCAACGTATTTTCTGCTGCTGGTGCCGAGTTTCACGACATTCTGGAAGAACGGCTTTCTGTACTTTGCGTCGGACCGGTACGTGTACCTCGCATCCATCGGCATGTTTGTTCTGATCGCTCTCGCAGTGAATCTCGTCCGGCAAAAACTTAAAAACACGTCCGTGGGCGATGTGCCGGTGATTGCCGTCATCATTCTGTTCTTCGCCGTCCTGATTCCTGTAGCGCGCACACAAAGTGCCGTGTGGCGCGATACCGAATCACTCTACCGCAACGTCGTCACGTTCTATCCCGATTCCGTGATGGCGCATACGAATCTCGGACTGGAACTCCAGCACAAGAAAAATCTTGTCGAAGCGCGCCAGCACTACGAACGCGCAATCGAGCTCGATCCGCATTCCGTGCACGCGTATTTCAATTTATCCTCGCTGAATACCGAAGAAGGCAAAACCGATGAAGCGAAGAAGATCACGCTGCGCATCGTTGATGCCTTTGGCCGCGAGCAGATCCAGTCGCCGTCGGACCTCGCGCCGTTCCTCTGGCTGGTCGGCAAGCTCGATCGCATCGGCCGCCCCGATGAGGCCGTGCGGCTGCTGCAGAAACTTGTGGACCTTGTTCCCGAATATCCTGAGCCGAAACAGATGCTGCAGGACCGGGGCATGTCATCCTGAGTCCCTCTTCGATCGGTATGAACTCCGCGAAGAACGAGAGATCGGAATTACTCCGGATACTGCTTGATTCACCGGTCATGATTCTTCATGCTGGGACACATGAAACACTCTGCAAAACTCTTCCTCGCACTTCTCGTTCTCACCGCCTGTTCCGGCGCACCTGCCGGCGGCACTCCCGGCGCTCAGACATCCTCGACGTCCGCACCGTCATCTGTCCGCGTGGTGGATATGGTCGTCGACTCTCCTGCTGTTGATGCGGTTGTCACAAGCCCGCTGACGGTTACCGGTAAGGCAACGGGAGCGTGGTTCTTTGAAGCCAGTTTTCCTGTGCGGCTGATTGATGACCGGGCAGTCGAAATCGCCACGGGTCATGCCGAAGCGCAGGGCGACTGGATGACAGAAGATCTTGTGCCGTTTACTGCTTCGCTCACTTTCACCACGACCGCCAAAACCGGAACGCTCGTGTTGCAGAAAGACAATCCATCCGGCATGCCCGAGAACGACAAGAGCATGGCGATACCGGTGAAGTTCTAGGCGGGGAATTAAGAATGAAGAATAAAGATTAATGAGTCACTTCACTTTCTTCATTCATAATTCTTAATTCCTAATTCTTTTCATCGCCGATCTGAACATCGCGCCCGACAGCTTGCCAGATCGGTAAATCCACCACCATTCACTGGTCCTTTGACAACGAGCATCGATGCGCAGAACGGCGGGTAGATGAGATCTTTGCCCTGGCCGCAGTATTCCTGACGGTCTTCCATGGGCGCTCCTGCGCATCCGACAGACTGAGCGTCGAAACGGATGCAGTAATACAATCCGCATTCCCGGAGCACGGCGCGGTCGCTGGTGATCCATTCTCCGGATGTAGGCGCGTAGGTGCCGTCGATCTCCCCGACTTTTCTGGTCAGGCCCGTAAACGGATTGCAGTAGTACTTTGGTTCGGGGAGTGAAGAGACAGACCGGATCCGGAGACGGGAGGAATACGCATTGGAACAGGCAGTTCTGCACATTCGCCTCACAGTATCGCCAGCGATGGAGGCTTCCCGCACTGGAAACGATGTTCCCGGACACATGCCGTTCTGCCGCGCCACCAGTTGGTTGCAGTCGCTTGCTTCGGTGGGGCAGCAGTACTGGAGGTCAGGTTCATTGGGAGGCACGGCAATCACACGGATGTTTTCCTCACCAACAACAATGTCGCCGGTCAGCCGGCTCTGTTCCGCTCCGGGTACTGCCGTTAACGCGAGCGTTTTTCCTCTCCATTCGACGGTCAGCCAGTCATTCTTCAGGGTATCGGTTTCGTCATCATCCGGTATGTCGGCGGTGTCACCGGACGGCGAGAGCCAGGGAATGTTTGCGGCAAACCGGATGGAACGAAGACAATCGCCGTCGATGCGGATGGTCGTCGTCTGTCCCGTCGGAAGATTCACCATGCGTTCCCGGGTGGGGAGAGCGGCCGTGCACGC
>CAYGGB010000192.1:0-2334 GCA_964349295.1 uncultured Candidatus Peribacteria bacterium
CTCGAACGCGAACTAGAAAAACGCGGCAAGCTGCACATGCTCGAAGAGCTCAGCCGCTACCACAACGTGAACTTCCACGTGGTCTACCAGGACCAGATGCTCGGCGACGGCCACGCACTTCTGCAGGCACGCACATGGGTCGATTCCGATACCATCGCCGTTCTCTTTGGCGACGATCTGATCACCGGAAAAGAAAACGGCCTGCAACAACTGGAAAAGGCGCTCAAACATCTGAAGCATCCCGCGAATGCAGCCATGCTCTGCCTGCAGGAAATCGAAAAAGAGCTGCTGTCCAAATACGGCATCGTTGATATCGATCATGAATGGCAGAAGAAATCACCGCATGAACGTCTGCGGAAAGTGAAGACGCTCGTCGAGAAACCGAAACCGGAAAATGCCCCAAGCAACCTGGGCATTGTCGGCAAATACATCATCCCCAAAATCATTTTCGAGAAACTGCACCAGATCGAGGAGGGGAGCCATGGTGAGATCCGCCTGATCGATGCGCTGATCGCGGAATCCAAAAATATCGACATTTACGGATACGTCTTCGAAGGAACGCGGCACGATACGGGGACGCCAGAGGGATATAAAGAGGCGGTGAGGTTGCTTGGATGACGAGAATTAGGAATAAAGAATTAGGAATTAAGATGATGAAAGAAAAAATGGTTGAATGGTTAAATGGTAAACTCTTGAAGTGACGCGATCTGTTTTGATTACTGGCTGTTCCACAGGGATCGGTCATGCCGCGGCTGAGTTATTTGCCAAACGCGGCTGGAAAGTTTTTGCAGGAAGTCGCGATCCCTCCCGCCTCAAATTCAACCATTCTGCCATTCAACCATTTCTCATCGACGTGAACAGTGCAGAAGATATCAACCGTGCATTCACCGAACTCCCGCCCCTCGACTGCGTCATCAACAACGCAGGTTACGGATTGCTGCTGCCGTTTGAAGACACGCCTGCGGAGGAAATCGGGAAGATGTTCCGGACAAATGTCTTCGGTCTAATGGAGGTCTCGCGTCATGCCGCGAAGATGATGCGCGGGAAAGGCTCAGGAAAGATCATCAACATCTCGTCCGTCCTAGGCACCATCGGCATCCGATGGTACGCCGCCTACAGCGCGACCAAATGGGCAGTAGAAGGCTTCAGTGAATCGCTCGCGCATGAACTCAAACCATTCAATATTCATGTGAAGATCGTGGAACCGGGAGGAACGAAGACGATGTTCCACGACACCGCATACGATTCTGTCCGGCCAAAGATTTCCGAAGCGTACCGGGAAAGTTTCGGAAAGAAGTACGCATCGCGCGGCAGCCCGCCCGTACCGAACAGCGTTCGGGCGGGCAAAGGCGATTACGATCCGCCGGAGAAAGTCGCGGAACTCATCTGGCAGGCGGCGAATGATGATTCGTGGAAACTCAGACATTCCGCAGCACAGGCAAAGAAGACGCTGTTCTGGCAGCGGGTGCTGGGGCGGGATGGGCTGTGGAAAAGACTCGCAATAAGGTGAATACTCCAGCCATGGACTTCAGTGAAATAGACTGGGATGGGTTCGGAGCCATGGATCGCGTCGTCTTCATTGCTGAAGAAGAAGGTATTGTTGTTCTGGCGACAGACAGAGATGCAGATATTGATGAAATCCGGGAACACTTTGAATTCATCCTGCGGTATCCGGTCCGCGTGGATCACATCAATGAACATCCCCACAGGCGTCAGGAGCTGGAGATGTTGATAGAAAAAGGTCGGGAGGAAATGGAAGAAGCCTTTAATACCCTAGCTGAATTTTCGGCAGAAGCCGACGACGAGCCGTCCGACGATGATCCCCCGACGGAGTCCGGGTGGTATATCACTTAAGTTCCCTCCTCAATATCTCCACTTCATCTCTCAAATCCGCCGCTTTCTCGAATTCCAGATTCTGCGCCGCAATCTCCATCTGCTTCTCCAGCTCATCCATGAGGCGCTTCTTCTCGTCCTTGGGAATCTTGGTGTGATCGTACCGGGGACGGCGCAGCTCAAGCTTGCGGCCTTCTTCGGCGATATCGTGCACGGCTTTAATGATGGTGGCCGGCGTGATGCCGTGCTTCTTGTTGTACGCCATCTGGATGGTACGACGGCGATCCGTCTCGGCAATCGCGGCCTTCATGGCATCGCTCATCTTATCTGCGTAGAGCGTCACGTGGCCCCAGGCGTTGCGTGCGGCGCGGCCGATGGTCTGGATAAGCGCATCGCGTGAGCGGAGGAAGCCCTGTTTAGCGGCGTCCAGAATCGCGATAAAGCTGACTTCGGGAAGATCGAGCCCTTCGCGCAGCAGGTTGATGCCGACGATAATGTCGA
>CAYGGB010000193.1:0-2331 GCA_964349295.1 uncultured Candidatus Peribacteria bacterium
GATACTCGATCTTCACGCCGATCGGACTGTTTCCCATGGCACTGCTCGATGGTGATGTGAGTGCGTTCGTGCGCGGCGCAAAAGAAATGGATACGATCTGCCAGGCGGCATCGCTGAATGACAATCCGGCCGCACTGCTCGCGGCAACCCAGTTTCTGCTCGATACCCGACGCGGCTATCCCGTCCGCGTGATCATGCCGTACGGAACGCGGATGCAGTCGATCGCGCGGTGGAACCAGCAGCTGATTGCCGAAAGTCTTGGCAAAACCGAAACCCAGAACCCGATTCCGCTTGCAGCGATCGGAACGCAGGACCAGCATTCGCTCTTGCAGCAATGGATGGCGGGGCCGCGAAAATCGTGGCACCTCTTTATCCGCGAACTCGAAAAGCCACGTCTTAACGTCCCCGAAGACATCGAGTCCTCTTGGAACTCCATCGCCGGCAAGAGTTTCAGCACGCTCCTCGACGCCTGCTACGAAGGCACCAGCCGCGCCCTCACCAGCGCCAAACGCCCCCACGCGACGATTTCCCTGACAAGACTCGATGCCGCACACCTGGGTCAATTGTTCTTCGTACTGCTGACCGAAGTGGTGTTCCTGGGAAAGCTATACCGGATTGATCCGTACGGGCAGCCGGCGGTGGAGGTGGGGAAGCAAATTACCAAGCAGCTGTTGAGCAGGGGGAGAGCGGAATAAGGTTTCCGAAGAGTCCGACGTTTCCGAGGACCAGTTGGCAACGGAGCAAGAAACCGGGCGAGGTTTTTCATACTCTCTCCATCTGGTCCTCGGACTCTTCGGAAACCTTGGAATCTTTTTCAATACATCTTCAGCCAAATGTCGCCTGCTACTTCCTCGCCAACTCGTCCTCGGACTCTTTGGACTCCTCGGACTCTTTCGCTAGAATCAAAATCTCCTCACTCTACCGACTATGCCAAACCCCATCATGGACGCCGACTTCCAGAAAGAGGTCCTCGAGTCCCCCGTCCCCGTCGTCCTGGACTTCTGGGCCCCGTGGTGCGGACCGTGCAAGGCAATGCTTCCGGTATTCGATGAACTCGAGAAGGCATATGCGGGCAAAGTGAAATTTGTGAAAATGAACGTCGATGAGAACATCGATATCCCCGGACAATTCGGCGTGATGAGCATCCCCACGTTCATCGTGTTCAAAGGCGGCACGGCGGTCAAATCGATTGTCGGCGGGCGCTCCAAAGAGGACATGCAGGGTATGATTGATGCCGCCATCGCATGATATGTTTTATTACCTCATGATCGCCACCGGCATGATCGGTCCCGTCTTCCTCATCATGTACCGAGAGGCGATCGGCGATATCATCGGCGAGGCCGACTGGATGCGGAAAGTCGGCGGCGTTTATAACGTGATCGTCTTCGCCGCCATCATCATCTTCTTCTGGGCACTGGCCGACGTTACCGGAACCACGAGCATTCTCTTTGCCCCTCTGCGTTCGCTGTCTCCGGCATTTCAGGAGGCCCCTCCCCAATTCTGACCTCTCTCCGATGAAATTTCTCACCCGGTCCTACGCGGCTGTCCTCGTTGTTCTGCTCGTGCTGGCAGACGCGGGCGGTGTCGTGCACGCTTTCCGGATGCATAGCCAGAAAGACGGTATTCTGGCGCTCGTTCTGCCTCCGGTCGGCCTCTACCGTTCCGTGGAATCGCTGATGCACCGGCGTCCCGTGAGCGACGCGGAACTGGTGAAAACGGCCGAAGGACGGATGGAACTGCGTCGCGAACTCCGGATCAAGGAAGAAGTATGGACAGCACTCCTTAATCTCATCGCAACCAAAAAAGATCACATGTATGCAACGACCATGGAAGAAGGAGGGGGCGTATTCGATGTGACCGTCACCGTTCCCCCAGCAGGACCCATCACACTGACTGTCCAGCCGCAGACGGACAAAAATTTGACAATCTCCATGACCGACGAGAACCGCGATCAGACACCGGAGATGCTCAAGATCACCAAAACCGTCGATGGAAAACCCGAGGTCCACGACACGCCGATCGATAAATTCACATCCGAGGATTCGTCGCAGTTCCTTCTCGCTTGGTCGCTCGCGTGGGGAACCGTTGCGGAAGAGCAGCAGGTGAAATCGAAATCAAAGACGATGCCGATGGAGGTGGAAGTGAATGGGGAGCCGGTGGGGCAATAAAAAAGAGGTGCCACATTGCATGGCACCTCAATGACTACCCAACAGACATCATCTGGACGAAGTTTTCCGACGTTTCCTTCGGGCAAGAGTGACTGCAAGCAGTCTCCCCAGCCTGCAGGACGAAGTGCATTGCATTCCGTCCGAGATTCGACGCCAGCTGCCG
>CAYGGB010000194.1:0-2317 GCA_964349295.1 uncultured Candidatus Peribacteria bacterium
CTACTTCCGCAACGGCTGTCTCACGCTGATGGATGACGAAGACGAAGGTGCCACGTTGATTGATGTGCCGCGTCTGTACGTCGATGACGAATTCCAGCGCTACAAAGTGAGCAAATGTAAGAACGTGGTCGTGCGCAGTTTCTGGGAACACGAAATCGCCAAGACCGGTGCCCGCGAGAAAGAGGAAATGATCCCGTACTTCTCCGCGAAGTTCGGTCCGTTCATCACCAACGCGACCATGCGCAACGTCATCGGGCAGCCGAAGAGCGCGTTCGACATCCGCACCGTGATGGATGAAGGAAAAATTCTCCTCGTGAACCTCTCGAAGGGCAAAATCGGCGACGTGAACGCACAGCTGCTCGGCCTTATCTTCGTGAATAAGGTGAACATGGCCGCTCTGTCGCGCGCGACGATTCCGCAGGAAGAGCGCAAACGTTTCTACCTGTACGTCGACGAGTTCCAGAACTTCATCACCGACGCGTTCGCCACGATCCTCTCCGAGGCGCGCAAATATGAACTCGCGCTCATCATGGCGCACCAGTACATCGGGCAGCTCGTCGGTAAAACCGCAGCCTATGATCAAGCCTCGACCAAAATGCGCGACGCCGTCTTCGGTAACGTGGGCACCATCATGAGTTTCAAGATCGGCGCCGAGGATGCCGAGTACATGGCGAAAGAAATGGCGCCGGTGCTCTCGGAACAGGATGTGATTGGCATCCCGAACTTCCATTGCTATTGCAAACTGAACATCAACAACACCACCAGCCGGCCGTTCAGCATGGGAACCATTTACGACGAGAGCAACCGCAACGACAAGCTGGCAGTTCTGATCAAGGAATACAGCCGCATGAAGTTCGGGCGCAAGCGCGTCTTCGTCGATCAGGAAATCGAGGACCGCATCGGCATCGTCCGCAACCCGCCTGCAGGAGGCCCCGGCCCGCTGCCGCCGCCCATGGACCCCGGATTGGCAATGCCCGGAGCGGCATAAAGGCGAACGCCGGTTATCCAAAGAGTGCATAATTCACGGCTATCTGCTCTCTGGAATGAAGGATTCATGAATCCTTGGATTTATTTGTTGACTTGCCGGTGGCAATTCCCAGAATAGCGCTGCTTTTATATGTCCAAAGAACATCGTCTCGTTCATCGGTGGTATGGAAACGTTCCGGGCGAAAATCCGAATATGCGTCCGGGTAGCGGCCTGGTTGCTGAGGTTTCTCAGTCAGAAAAGAAAATTGAGGAATTACAGCGTGATCTGGAAAAATGTGAAAGACAGCTCGTGGAACTGGATTTGGAAATGACGGGGATTCCTTCCCATCGCAATGACCGTACAGATGATGATAACGAGGCTCTGAGCGATATTGAGGCGGACTATTCCATCATTGAAAAGAAAATTCAGGTGATTAAAGAACAGCAGAGTTTTTACGGCAGCCTGATGAACAGATTTACCCTCGATTGAAAAAGGGCTGTGCTATACTTGTTATCTATGGTCTCCTTCAAACAAGCCCGGGACATGTTCCGCATGCAGCGTGAGGCAAAGCGCGTGAAAAAAGAACTGAGCAATATTCACGTCGAGGCTGAAGCGCGAAACGGTGAGCACTTTGTCAAAGTTGTCGTTGCCGCCGATCAGGAAATCGTCTCGATCGAAATTTCACCGGGACTGTCCCACGATCAGATCGGGCCTCTTCTCAAAGACGCCCTCAACCGCGCGATGAAGAAAGTACAGGTGATCTCCGCCGAGAAAATGCAGGCAGTGATGGGCGAAATGGGTCTGCCGACCGGCGCATGATCAGTTGAATAATTTTGGCTTTATAAAGCCAAAATATCATGTTTTTTTGGTGATTCTTTGACGGGGAAAAACATGTCTCTACAATTGTCATACTTCATGACGAATCCCAATCAATCCGAAGCGCGGAATGATGATGCTCCGGCTCTTTCAGGATATGCCGCGTCCGGACAGGCGGAGAGCCACGCGAAAAAATTGATCCTGGCAGGCCGGGTGCGCCAGCTGCTTTCGGGGAATGAGGTGGAGATGGCGAGGGCTGAGATGAGCATCGTTCCGCATTTTCAGAGAAAAGACGGAACGAAAACCAGGATTCCCCATGCGGCCGAAGCACTGGCGCGTATGGTGAATCATAACAATCCACGGGAGATCATTCCTGCACCGGTTATTTTCGCAGCAATCCACGGAAATCGGATGCGCATGGTCCGTTTGACGAGTCAGATGATCGATCTTTCGATGGCGCGGGTGCATGAGCTTGTGAATGCCAGCAGAGATTCCCATTTTCGCATGTGGATCAATATACCGCCGTATCTGGTG
>CAYGGB010000195.1:0-2314 GCA_964349295.1 uncultured Candidatus Peribacteria bacterium
CAGCATCACTGTTGCCGTTGGGGAAGAACATATCGAACTGCATGTCCTTGAGACGTGTCATCAGGGTCCGGAAATCTTTGGTGCCCGGCTCGACGACTTCGTCAAAGACCATGGAGCCCTCCGGAAGATCGGCCTTCAGCGCTGCACGGAATCCCTGGCTGAAATCGGTGTTCTCGGTGATCATCGCAACTTTCGCGATTTTGTTCTCGGCGAAGTATTTGGCCATCGCCTTCGTCTTGAGCGCGTCGCTCGGATAGTTGCGGAAGACGTACTCACCCGCCTTGGTCACATCGGGACTGCTGCTGGTGGGGGAGAGGAGCACGACTTTGCCAGCTTCAACAATGGGCGCGGCTGCGAGGGTCTCGCCGCTGCAGAGTCCGCCAACGATGGCGAAGACCTTGTCGACATTGACGAGCTTCTGTGCCGCGTTTGCTGCATCGGATCCTGTGCAGCGACCGTCTTCGGCAACGATTTCGACCAGCCGGCCATTGAGGCCGCCGTCGGCGTTGATCTTGTCGACCGCCATCTGCGCGCCGTTGCGGACATCGGCACCGAGTCCGGCTGCGTCACCCGTGAGCGGGGCGATGAGACCGAGTTTGATAGGACCATTGTCTGCAGGCTTGCAGGCGGAGAGGCTGAGAGCGAGAGAAACGAGGGAGAGAGCAGCGAGAGAACGCTTCATAAGAAATTGGGGAAAGATTCATGTCAACTTTGCCTCCGCCCCCGGGGTTCTGTAAAGACCCGCTTGAGTACCAGACGTATTCAATTGGTAGCTTCTGCCGGTTTTCCTCTATTCCTTGGGTCGGAGAGCAATTCCTTCCTGATACGAACCGGTTACCTGCCAGGATCCTCTCCGGAAAAAGAATCCCTGCAGATTTTCAACCGACCGCCGCAGCGTGGTGTTGTTTTTCCCGAGTGCCAGGAGGTTTTCATTCGTCACGATATTTTCTCCAGCCCGGACACAGAGTGCGGCCACCAGAAGATCGGCCAGGCTCATGCGCGGGTCCAGTTTTCCGGAGACAACCCATCCCGAATCTCTGGCAACTGTTGCCAGCTTTTCCACTACGTCGGAGATGTCCATCTCCCCGTTCACTTTTTCAAGCAGAACGCGATGAACGAGCAGCGGATCATCATCCGGGGTTGCCGGTACCGGCCCTTCCCCGAGTTCATAGTCGGCGATCCGGTTCCAGGTATCCGTCGTGTCGTCCCACGGAATGCCGTCCAGAAGCCATTTTATCTGGGACCGGGCACGGATTTTGTCGGGATCCTCCAGTAATATCTCAATCTTTGCAATCGCCTCAATGACCTTCATCGCAATATTTTTCAGAGCATCTTCCTTCCACGTAAGGACACTGTCGATCTCCTCCTCTGTCCATAAGAGATTAGGATCAATGATTCCGTGCGACCGGAGTTCGGTGTACGCATCGATGTCGTCAATGCACTCATAAAAAGACTCAAGGGACATAGGAAGGGGATTTTGACATATATGTGTGAATATTTCAATTCATGATCATGCGGTCGGATCTGCTCCAAAGTAAATTTCCTGCAGCTTCTTATCATGCTTGATCTCCTTCGGTGCACCGTTCAGAACAATTTCGCCGACGTCGAGGACGAGAACCCGGTCACAGATGCTGGAAATAAAAGGCAGATCATGTTCAATGATGAGGACGGTCTTGCCTTCCTTTTTGAGCTCTGCGATCAGATCGGCGACCTGTTTGGTCATCTTGGGACTCACGCCCGCGGTCGGTTCATCCAGAAGGAAAAGTTCTTTGCCGGACTTGAGCGTCCGGGCGATCTCGAGCAGACGCATCTGTCCTCCCGAGAGCGAGCCCGCCTTCTTCTTCGCGTGGCTGCTGAGCCCGACCATATTCAGTGTGTCTTTCACGACATCCTTGAGGTTTCCGAGTAACATCCGCTGTTCCTTTGGCAATGCTTCCAGTGCGACGAGAATATTCTCCTCCAGCGTCATCTCGCGGAAAATCCCGAAGTTCTGGAAGACACGTCCAATCCCGAGTTTTGCGCGTTGGGCGGGGGAGACATGGGTGATGTCCGCTTCGCGGAGATGAATCGAACCACTCGTTGGTTTGAGGAATCCCGAGAGGACGTTGAACAATGTCGTTTTCCCCGACCCGTTCGGTCCGATGAGTCCGACGACTTCCCCCTGGTCCACGGTAAACGTGATGCCCTTCAGAATATGCTGGGAGTTGAGGGTGAGGGAGAGGTGGGAGACGGAGAGGAGGGACATTGGGGACATCATACAACACCGTAGGGGCGTTGCATGCAACGCCCCTACGGTGAATCAATTGCGTGTAGG
>CAYGGB010000196.1:0-2313 GCA_964349295.1 uncultured Candidatus Peribacteria bacterium
GGCGGTCCAGGGGGACGTTGGTACAAACGGGACACCGACGATGAACCCATAGGCGACTGTGACTGCAAGAATCAAGACGATGATAAACACAAAAACAATGGCCAGATCGGCGGGCTGCATGCTGTAAGGGTATCGGAGGGATGGTATAGTGCAACCATGCAATTCAGGATGATTGTCATCGGCGCACTACTCCTCTGCGGGTGCGCAAAAATCCCCGCTGTTTCCCCGGTTCCCGGTTCCGGATCGGGAGCGGTCCTGTCGTCGTCCGGCGCCACCTCCGTGGGCATCGCCCCGGCGCCCGATTCTCCGGGAGACACACTGCCGGTGGGCGCGGACGGGAAACTCGATTATCCGAATGTTCTTGTGATGGCGCTCAATGGCAATCACGATGCCGAATTTGAATTGGGCGCGATGTTTCACGATGGTGACGGTATCGATCGCGATTATGTGAAGGCTATTGAGTGGTACACAAAAGCGGCGGAAGCGGGCAACCGTCAGGCGGCGTTCAATCTGGGTCTTATGTATATCAACGGAGAGGGAGCAGAAAAAAATTCCGGGACCGCCACACTCTGGCTCGTCAAGGCATCCAGTCTGGGCGACGTCCGCGCGATGTTCCATCTGGGGCAGATGGCGTATCTGCAGAAGGATTTCAAGACGGCGTATCCGCACTATCTCAAGTCCGCTATGGGCGGATTTGCCGATGCGCAGATGAATGCGGGAGTGATGCACATCCGCGGTGAGGGAGTGCCGGCGCCGGATATGATTGAAGGATATGCCTGGCTGAAAATCGCCGGAGACAGTGGAAATGAACGTGCTGCGGGACTCTTCATGGCGCTCAACGAACAGATTTCGGAGGAGCAGAAGACGAAAGGCGAAGCGAGGGCCGGTGTGCTCAGGAAGGAGGTCATCAAACAGATGGGGAGGAATATTGTTCAATGATGCCTCGTACCTCCGCGCAGCGGAGGTACGAGGGATATATTTTTCCATACCACCCATATTCCGAGGACGCTGTAGTAGATAACAATCCAGATTGTAGACATCCCCTCCATCGTCACCGCCGCAAACGGCAACGATCCCAATCCCTGCGCGACACTGATAATCCACTGGAGCGGCAGCCACGTAAAGGCGCTTGTCAGTTGTCCCAGCGGCATCCAGAGTCCGCTCAGAAGAATGCCTAGCAGCCCGAGTAGTGTGGCCACTGGCACCAGAGGCGGTGCCAGGAGGTTCCCGAGTGGTGCGATCAGACTCAGTTCTCCGAAGAGGTAGAAGATCCAAGCCGATGCCAGCATCTGCGCGGAGAGCGTGAGGCAGAGGCTTTCGCGGATGTTCCCGAATTCCGGGAGCCACTGCAGATACGGACCGATCAGTTCCGGTATTTCCATCACACCGATCAGCGCGAGGTACGAGAGTGCGAAGCCGGTGTCGTACCAGAGGACTTTCGGATTCCAGGCGATCATCAGAAATGCGGTCCACAACACCGTGAGCCGCGCGGTCTGTACACGTCCCAGCTGAATCGCCAGGAGTCCGAGAATCCCCATCACCGCAGCGCGGACGGCCGACGCACTGGCACCCGTGAGCAGCGTGAATCCGATGATGATCAGGACGGACGGAGCAAATCGCCACCGCAACGGCAACCAGAAGAGAAATGTGCTCATGACGGTGATGAGCATGGTGATGTTGTATCCCGAAATCGCCACGAGGTGTGTGAGTCCGGTGGCCTTGAAGTCGGTCTGCAGGTCTTCTGGGATTCCCCGGCGCGATCCGATCAGCAATCCCGCGAGCAGTGATGCGTGCGGTTCGGGGAGGAGGAGATTGATGCGCTCCTCGATGCGCCCCCGCAGACGGAAAAGCAGGAGCAATGCATGGTTTCCCGTATTGCGCCCGGTCCGTTCGATCAGCGGATCCTTCATCAGGCTGTAGATGCTGCTTCGGCTCAGGTAATTGTCGTACCGGAACCCGTCGCTTGTCTCGCCCGGCAGTTCCAGTATTCCGCGGGCGGTGATTTCATCGCCGTATTCCATCGGACGGTTCCCGGCGCGTACGGTCATCAGGATTTTTCCCGTGACCCGGATCGTTGTCGTTCCCGTTTTGATCATCGTCGCCTCCACCGTGTAATTGGTCTTGAGCGGCCGGCGGTCGGGATCGTCGGCGATTACCCCGCGGATCGCGATTTCGGATTTGCCCGCGTGCAGCCGCTCCGCTCGCCCAAACTGCTCGGCCGTGTCCCCGAGCGCCGAGACGCTGGCGACGGTCGACGCCCACGTGGCCGCCCCGGCCACGTAGCGCTCGCCGCGCGAGCTGGTCAGCTCCACC
>CAYGGB010000197.1:0-1025 GCA_964349295.1 uncultured Candidatus Peribacteria bacterium
ATCCGTCAGGATGCGGAAACATGCGACGACGGCAACACATTGAACGAGGACGAATGCTCCAACCTGTGCACTTCCCCGCGCTGCGGCGACGGGATCATCCAGTCGGGAGAGGAATGCGACACTGCAGGAACAAATTCAGACACCACCCCGAACGCGTGCCGCACCAACTGCCTGCTGTCGCGCTGCGGCGATTCGGTGCTGGACATTCGCGAGCAGTGCGACACCGGCGTCAGGAATTCCGACCGGGCCCCCGATGCCTGTCGCACATCGTGCAAGCCTGCATCGTGCGGTGACCGGGTACAAGACAGCGGCGAAGACTGCGATGACGGGAATCAAAGTGATACCGATGCCTGTACCAACACCTGCAAGCAATCCGCATGCGGCGACGGCACTGTCCAGGCTGGCGAGGAATGCGACTGGGGAACGAGAAACTCCGCCACATCGCCCGACGCCTGCCGGGCCACCTGCATGCTGCCGGCGTGCGGCGATGGTATCGCCGATACCGGCGAGCTCTGCGATGGAGGGGAAAATTGCGATCAGAACTGCAAAATGCCTGTCACCAGCCGGCCTTCGTCATCGTCCGGCGTGCAGGCGACAATAGACGTCCCTCCATCCCCTCCGGCAGATCTTCATCCGGCGGCAGGCGGCAGCGGCACGGCTCCCGTAATCGTCGCGATGGCCGTCGCGCTCGGCTCCGGAATCCTTTTCTTCTTCAGAAAAAAAATCTTTGGCCTGCTTCATCTGCGTACGCCCGGGGGAAAAGCTCTGGATCTTGACGATATTCCGTTGGATCAGATCGAGATGCCGTGGCATAAGTGGTAACCCCTCGATACGTTCGTCGCTCCACGACGAACTACTCGGGATGACACGGCACACTATAAAAAATCCGCTCGATACGAAACCGCTGCGGCGTTTTCTACTCGGGGCGCTACATTTACGCTAGCCGAGTAACTCCGCGAAGCGGAGTTACGAGGCCCCTTGAAAGAGGGCTTTGTCATCCCGAGTAGAATTTGTCGCAACAAATT
>CAYGGB010000197.1:1035-2302 GCA_964349295.1 uncultured Candidatus Peribacteria bacterium
GATGCACAAGGGATCAGACCCCCGCTCGTCGCTTCGCCTCTCTAAACTTCATGACCCATCTCGATTCCCACATTTTTTCCAGAATCACCTCATCAACGACAGGATCATCTCCCGGTTGCAGCTTTCCGCGGGCATTGGCAAGAGCGAAAGAGCAACCCGGACATGTTTTGGCGTGTTCAGCGTTTGCGGGACTGAGCTTTCCTCTTAATCCATAGTCATCCACTACAGTCGTTGGCAGATGTCTGGAGAGACGCTCTACAAAGTCATTATCAGCCGGCCCCTCAAAAGGCGCGCTCAAATCGCCACTCGCTGATAACTCGTCACCTTCGCTCCATCCAGATACTTCTCCACCGTCATCGAGCTGTCTTTCACAAATGGCTGCTTGAGGAGAGCGTTTTCCTCGCGGAATTTCCTCTCTTTGCCTGTCATGATTTTCTCGAGGATCTCCGCGGGTTTCTTGGCGTTCGCGGGATCCTTCTTCATCTGCTCCATCCAGATTTCCTTCTCTTTGACGACGGCGTCGGCCGGGACCTGCTCGGGCGTCACGTACATCGGGTTCATGGCTGCAGCATGCATCGCGACATCTTTTGCCTTGGTCACATCACCGGTTTCGAGTCCGATGATGACGCCGATCTTGCGGTTGCTGTGGACGTACGATGCGATCACCGGCGCGCTTACTTCGAGTGTCTCGCCAACGGAAATATTCTCACCGAGTTTCTGGACGGCCTCGGGGATCTTCTGATCCGCCAGAGCTTTCGCTTTCGCTGCGCCATCCTTCACCAGACTCGTCGCCAGCTCCTGTCCGATGGCAACAAATGCATCGCTGCGTCCGACGAAGTCCGTTTCACATTTGATCACGACCAGTGCGGCCTTTCCTGCGGCTTCAGCGATGAAAATTGCGCCTTCGGACTGTCCGCGGTCAGCCTTTTTGACGGCTTGTGAAAGTCCACGTTTGCGGAGCAGCTCAATCGCTTTTTCCTCGTTGCCTGCGGCGTCTTCGAGAGCCTGTTTGACGGCGACGATGCCCACTCCTGTTCTGGCACGTAACTGTTGGACTGCAGCAGCTGTGATGGTCGTCATAAGAATTAGGAATGAAGAATTAAGAATTAAGCGGCGACGAGTTCATCGTCCTCAACGGGTGCCTTCTTCGGCGAGGCCTCGAGGAGTTCGTTCTCGATGGTGCCGAGGATGAGCGAGAGCGATTTGACGGCGTCATCATTGGCCGGGATGAATGCGGTGAAGAGATCGGGATCAGCATTGCTGTCGC
>CAYGGB010000198.1:0-2279 GCA_964349295.1 uncultured Candidatus Peribacteria bacterium
ATGTAATAGACAAAATATAATAAAGTAGTATTATTATATATACCACAAGCCAAAAGCCCGATTTCACTCGGGTGGCGTGTGCCACCTGTTGATTCTTGAAATCGTCGCTTCTGGTTTTTTTGGAGACCCAGCATGAGTAACTTCGTTCGTCTGTATGTCGAAGAGTTGGAGTCACGGTTGACTCCCGCTGACCTGATCGCTCATATGCCGGCGATCATCGGGCCGACCACCCCTCCGCAATGGAGTCGGGAAGCGTTTCCCGACATCTCAAAAGAGGCGTTCGATGCGGTGATGGCGGTTCCGCCGTCGCCCATCTACGCACTCAACTCGGGGTGGGAGGAGGCTGTCGCTCAGATGCTCGATAGCCATCCGCAGGTTCCGCAGGGTTTTTTGATCCCCCCCGGTAGCACCATCCGTGCCCACAACGCGGATGGCACTTTCACGGAAATCCATTTCGTTGACGGAGGCCGGTACGATCCGTACACCCAGTCGATTGTCGAGGAATTCGAAGTGGGTATGCAGTTCGTGGAAGCGCCACAGCGACGGGAGGACGTCGTAATTCTGCCGTTTCAATTTCTGCCCCCAGCGACCCTGGACGCTCAGGCCAGTGACCCGTGGGACTACGATGCAGCTCTGATCGCTGCTGAAGGTCCGTCATGGGTCGAGACCGCATGGATGATCTAATCAACCAGGAGTAACGATGTTGAATGGAATCAACAGGAAGCGGTCACACTTTAGGGTGTGGCCGTTTTCTTTATCTCCTGAATCAGAACTGACGAAGAAATCTCAGATCACCAGCATAAAACGAGCGAAGATCCGGGATCTGATGCTTGATCATCAGTGGCCTTTCGACCCCGAAGCCGAAGGCAAAGCCCTGCCATTCATCGGGATCGATGCCGCAGTTTTTCAGCACGTTCGGATGCACCATCCCGCAGCCGCCCATCTCGAGCCAAGTACCCTCACGGCTGTCCTTCTCATCTCCCTGCCATTTCATGTCCATCTCGAGGCCCGGTTCCACGAACGGGAAGAAGCCGGTGCGGAAGCGGAATTCCACATCGCGTCCGATCAGTTCGCGCATGGCGGTGACGAGGACGGCTTTCAGGTTCGCGAGCGACACATCTTTGCCGACCATCATTCCCTCGAACTGGTGGAACATCGGGGAGTGCGTGGCGTCGGAATCTTTGCGGTAGGTTTTGCCGTGGTAGATGATCCGGAACGGCGGCTTGTGCGTGGATGCGTAGCGGATCTGGACGCCGGACGTGTGTGTGCGCAGGACAAATTTTTTGTCGGGCGTGGTTTTCTCGTTCTGATCGGAAATCCAGAACGTATCCTGCGAATCACGAGCCGGATGAGTCTCAGGAATATTCAGTTTGTTGAAATTATTCTCCTCCGTCTCGATTTCGGGACCGTCGATGAACTGGAATCCCATCCGCGCAAAGACGTCATCAATCTGCCGGATAAACTCCGGGATCAGATGCAGATGCCCGCGCTCCTGCGGCGGCAGTTCGAGTGTCACGTCCAGCTTGTCCTCGCTCGCCAGTGCGCCCATCGATTTCTGCGTCAGTTCCCGCCGCCGGTTCGCCAGTGCTTCTGTGAGCGTCTGTTTCCATCGGTTCATCTCCTGGCCTTTCTTCACTTTTTCCTCGGGCGGCAGCGATCCCAGATCCTTCATCGCAAGCGTGAGGGCGCCGTGTTTGCGGCTGAAAATTTCGAGTTCAATCGCATCAAGTTCCGAAGCGGATGCTGCGGCTTGGATTTTTGCTTCGTAACTGCTGAGATCAGACATAGACGGAGTATAGGGTCAGGGTTGGGGTTGGGGCTAGGGTTAAGGTTAGGGAAGGCCCAACCCCAATCCGAACCCAAACCCGAGCCCTAACCCTAGGAGTTGAGTGCCAATTCAATCAGCACAAATACTCCATAGATCATCACCGCAATCCACCACGTCAGCAGTCCCAGCAGGTGAAACAGGACCAGGATCACCGTTCCCATACCCAGAAAGACGCCCTGCCGTACAGAGATGCCCAGAATCTGCCCCAGGTCCCACGAGTGCAGCGGCAGAAAACGCCAGAGTGCATAGCATAAGAGAGTGCCGATGGAACTGATGGCAAGGAACAGGCTGATGAAAAACGCCGGGAGCGCGTAGCCGGGTGCGGTGAGGGGGCTGACGCGGAAGATCACGACCATGAGGGACGTGAGGGAGAGGATGGCGGAGAGGGAGATGCCGAAGAGAAGTGAGGTCACGGAGGGGGATTGTACAGGAGTGGGAGTCATCCCTCGTA
>CAYGGB010000199.1:0-2260 GCA_964349295.1 uncultured Candidatus Peribacteria bacterium
GCTCACGGAAGAACGGGTGCGCGATATTGTGGATCTGACAAATCCTCACGGAGTTGTCGTCTCGATGGGCGGACAGATCCCCAACTCGCTAGCACCCAAACTCGCTCGCGCCGGGATTCCGATTTTGGGGACAGATCCAGCGAACATCGACCGCGCCGAAGACCGCAACAAGTTCAGCGGACTGCTCGACACGCTCGGTATCGACCAGCCATCGTGGAAAGAATTCGCCGACATCGCCTCTGCGAGGAATTTCGCGGACGGCGTCGGGTACCCCGTCATCGTCCGTCCCAGTTACGTTCTCTCCGGCGCCGCGATGGCCGTGGTACACAGCCGTGCCGACCTGGAAGCGTTTATCGAAGAAGCCGCACTCGTCTCCAAAGATGCGCCCGTCGTCATTTCCAAATTCGAACAGGGTGCGAAAGAAATCGAATTCGACGGCGTCGCGCAGAACGGAAAACTCCTCCTGTATGCGATTTCGGAACATGTCGAGAACGCCGGCGTCCACTCCGGTGACGCGACAATCGTCCTGCCTCCCCAGCGCGTGAACGTCGCGACACTGCGACAACTCAAAGTGATCGCAAAAGAAATCGCGAAAGGACTCGAGATCAGCGGACCGTTCAACATCCAGGTTTTGGCAAAGAGCAATCATCTGAAAGTGATCGAGTGCAACCTCCGCGCAAGCCGCAGCTTCCCATTTGCCAGCAAAGTGACCGGACAAAACTTCGCAGTCCTTGCGACGCAAGCGCTCCTCGGAAAGGCATCGCCCACGCAGCGCTACCAGACGGTCGACCTCGATCATGTCGCGGTCAAAGCCGCACAGTTCAGTTTCAGCCGCCTCAAGGGAGCGGACCCGCGACTCGGTGTCGAAATGGCCAGCACCGGCGAGGTCGCATGCTTCGGATGGAACGCGGAACAGGCGCTTCTCCTCTCCATGCTCGCAGTCGGCTTCCGCCTGCCGCAGAAAAATATTCTCGTCACGATCGGACGGCTCGAGGACAAGATTGACCTCCTCCCGTCCATTCAGGAACTCCTGCGCCTCGGCTTCTCGTTCTTCGCGACCGAACGCACGCACGAATTCCTCACATCACGGGACATTCCTTCCGGCCTCCTTCACAAAGTCTCCGAACCGCGCAGTCCCAATATCCGGGAGTATCTGGAACAGAAACGCATCGACCTCGTTATCAATATTCCGACGCATTCGAGCATGGACGAGCAGACGGACGGTTATTTCATCCGTCGCCTAGCCACGGATCATGGCATCCCGCTGATCACGAACATTCAGCTGGCGAAGCGCCTGGTGGAAGCGATGACGCTGGAAAAGGTTGATGAATTGCCCATTTTAAGCTGGCCGGGAGTTTTGGAGCAACGATAAGTGTTGGAAGGACTCGTATGGGAGGAAGTAGTGAAAACACAAAAGGAACAGAGGCGACAAAAGGAGCGACAGAGGAGGCCTAAGGGGATAAAGACGCAAAAGGTTGAACGAGGCACATTTTCCCCATTTCAGCCCTCTTTTACCCTTTGTCACTCCGTCTGTTCCTTTTGTTCCCTCTGTGCTTGAACAACCCCTTCCCCTTTTCCCTATAAGGAAAACCGCCTATACTCCCCCAGCTCTCCCCCTCCTCATCATGGCAGACGACGACATTCTCCTCTCCGACGACTCCGAACCAGCCTCCTCCGGCGGCACCTTCAACGACGACGATCAGACGCTTGTGACCAAAGAAGGTCTCAAGAAACTCAAGGATGAACTCGAGCATCTCAAGACAACACGCCGCACCGAAGTCGCCCAGCGTCTCCGCGAAGCCATCTCGTACGGCGATCTCTCCGAGAACTCCGAGTACGAAGAGGCGAAGAACGAACAGGCATTCGTTGAAGGCCGCATTCTGGAGCTCGAAGGCAAGATCAAGAACGCCAAGATCATCACGGACAAAAAAGAATCGAAGAACAAGGAAGTGGAAATCGGCTGCACCGTCATGCTCCAGAACATCACCGATGGCGACGACGCCGAGCGTTACACCATCGTCGGTTCCACGGAAGCCGATCCTCTCGATCACAAAATCAGCAACGAATCCCCCATCGGCAAGGCCGTTCTCGGACGCCTCAAGGGTGACCGGGTCCAGATCCAGGCACCGTCGGGGATGATCGAGTATGAGGTGGTTTCTGTTGCGTAGTGACTGGGGACTAGATTACCAGGGACCATAACCGAGGCGGGTGCAGGTTCCAGTTCCTAGTACACTAGTATTCTAGTATTCTAGATCACGTA
>CAYGGB010000200.1:0-2232 GCA_964349295.1 uncultured Candidatus Peribacteria bacterium
ACTTTGCCACCTGTATTATCCGCCACATTGAGCATGGATTGCTGCTGGATCATTTGGCGGAGGGGACGGAATCTTCTTTCTTCTTGTTCTTGTCGATGGCGGCAGTGACATCACTTTCCTCCGCAAGCTCGCTGACACGCGGTGCTCTCTTGATGACCTCGGTAACTTTGAAGTGCTTGTTCTTGCTGAGCGGGCGGCACTCGGTGATCAGCACTGTGTCGCCGACACCCAGATCCGTCACGCCTTTGGAATCCGCCAGAAATTTCTTGCTGACGCGGAAACGCTTTCGGTAAAGCGGGTGGAACACGGAACGATGGACCGTCACCGTGACGGTGTTGGTCATTTTCGTTGCGGTGATGGTTCCGACTTTCGTATGCATGGGGGATTAGGAAGATTTCTTGGAAGATTTCTTGGAAGATTTCCGGGGCTTCTTGGGGGCGGCTACTCTAGCGGTTTTTGGCTTGGTATTCAAATCAACCTCCTTGGTCTCTTTTGTTCCCTTTGTGCTTCCTGTGTCCTTCTCCTTCTCAGTCAGCACCGTCATCATGCGGGCCAGCTGCTTTTTGTCGCGACGGTACTTTCCCGTGTCCTTTTCGGTATTCATGGTGATCTGGAGCCGCATTTTCTGCAGATGGGTCCGATGAGACCGGATCTCTTTTCGGAGATCAGCGATCTGCATCGTGCGTAGCTCGGTGATGGTGGTAGTCGATGACATGATGGTCAGGTGATGGAAGTGGTTGGGTCCTTCTCCTACCGCAGCGGGAGAAGGTGGCGCCGCAGCGCCGGATGAGGGGCTACGCGCGTAACCGAACGACTACTTTTGTCTTGAACGGCAATTTATGTGCAGCCAACCGAAGCGCCTCGCGCGCGATATCCTCGGGCAGACCGTCCATTTCGAACAGCATGCGTCCGGGTTTGACTGCGAGAGCGTAGTACTCCACCGACCCCTTTCCCGATCCCATGGGCACCTCTGCCGCCTTGCGGGTCACGGGAGTGTGCGGGAACACACGGATCCAGATTTTTCCCCCACGCTGGGCCTTGTGCGTCAGTGCGCGGCGTGCGGCCTCGATCTGGCGGGCAGTAAGTTCGCCACCACCCTGAGCCTTGAGCCCGATGGAACCGAACGCCAGCTGCGCTCCCTTCTGGGCTTTGCCATAGAAGGATCCGCGACGGCGGTGGTGCTTCCGGTGTTTTAATTTCTTGGGCTCTAACATTGGTGAGGTGATGGAGATAATTGGGTTCCTTCTCCCCGCGGGAGAAGGTGGCGGCGTCGCGCCGCCGGATGAGGGCCACTACGCCGCCTTGGATTGCATACTGGATTGAAGCGAAGCAGCCTGGACCTGCTGGATCTTCTTGAAGACCATGCCTTTGTAGACCCACACCTGAACACCGATCGTACCGAACTTGGTGATGGAGTGGCGGGTGGCATGCTGGATGTTGGCGCGCAGCGTCTGCAGCGGAACGTTTCCGTTCTTGAAGAGGTCATCGCGGGCAATTTCTGCACCGTTGAGACGTCCGGAAACGGTGATTTTGATACCGAGTGCGCCAGCCTGCATCCCCTTCTCCATCGCCATCTTCACGGCGCGGCGGTACGGCATGCGGCGTTCGATCTGTCCCTGAATGGTCTCGGCAATGATTTCCGCGTCGGCATCCGGGTTGCGGAGCTCCTGAATCTCGACGAGGAAACTTCCTCCAAACCTGCGCTCAAGATCTTTCTTCATCTCTTCAATCGCCGCACCGGCCTTGCCGATCAACACACCGGGCTTGCTCGTGTGAATCGTGACGGTCACTTTCTTGCCGCGATCGATCTCGATAAGACTGATGCCCGACTCCTTCACCTTGCCACGCAGGTACTTGCGGATGCCCACGTCCTGCAGCAGGAGTTCGCTGAACTTTCTGCCCTTCGCAAACCATGTGCTCGGCCACGTGTGCGTGATGCCGATCCGGAAGCCGTTGGGGTTGACCTTTTGTCCCATAGAGATTGGTAGGGGCGCATCGGGATGCGCCCGGAAGAATTAGGAAATAGAATCAGAGACCTTCTTTGCGGAGGACGTCTGTTTCTTCGCAGGAGTTTTTACAGCAGTTTTCGTCTTCTGTGAAGCTGTTCGCGGCGCTTTCTCCGCCTTCACCGCCTTGTTGCCGCTTGCTCCGCGCGTCACGACTGCCGGTTTGTCTCCGGGGAATCCGAGTTCGAGCGTGATGTGCGAGAGGAACTTGCGGAACGGGCGCATG
>CAYGGB010000201.1:0-2214 GCA_964349295.1 uncultured Candidatus Peribacteria bacterium
CGGTCTTGCCGGTCTGGCGGTCGCCGATGATCAGTTCGCGCTGGCCGCGGCCGATGGGGATCATGGCATCGATGGCCGTGATACCGGTCTGGAGAGGCATCGTGACCGATTTGCGCTCAATGACGCGCGGGGCGATTTTCTCGACCGGATACAGTGTTTTCGACTCGATCGCCGGGCCGCCGTCCTTGGCGATACCTAGAGGTGAGACGACGCGGCCGATCAACGATTCGCCGACCGGAACCGAGAGGACTTTGCCGAGCGATTTGACCGTGTCCCCTTCTTTCACCTTGCCATAATCGCCGAAGATGATCGCACCGACGGTATCGGCGCCCAGGTTGAGCGCGCTTCCAAGAACCCCGTTGCCAAAATCGATCATTTCGGACGATCCGACTTCGGAGAGTCCAGAGAGCTTTGCGATGCCGTCACCAACGTCGGTGACGACGCCCACGTGCTGCTGCGTCGCCTCTTTTTTGTAGGACGTGATGTGTTTCTCAAGAGCGGAGAGGAGTTCGGAACTTGTGGACATAGGAAGGGACGGAAGGGAATCCGGCGTGGCGCCGGACGGTGATCATGCAAACAGCGTGTCCTGGAGACTGGTCAGCGCGCCGCGCACACTCAGGTCGATCTGCTCGTCGCCGATCTTGAGGACGGCACCGCCGATGAGCGCCGGGTTTTTGGATTGCGTGAGCGTGACCGTCTTGCCGGTTTTCTGCGTGATCATGGCGGAGACGGACGATGCCAGAGCGGATTCGTCACCGGACGGCGTCATCAGCACGACATTCAGCGTTTCGTCACCGCGGACCTGGCGGCTCAGGAGATCACGGACCTCGCGCAACAGCTTCTGGCCGTTGGGCACGCTCTTGCTGAGATCGATAAGCGCCCGGACGATGTCGGGGGCGGTGGCGTTCATGAGAGGAGCGCGGGAAGGGCCTTCTCCACATCCTTGAGGATGCGCTGCTGGTCGGCACCCGTGAATTCGCGTTCAATGATCTTTTCGGCCATCTTCACGACAACGGACGACAGTGATCCCTGGATCTCGCGGACCATGCGCCCACGCTCTTCGTCGAGCGCGGCTTTCGCTTTGGCGAGAATCGCGGATGCCTCTTTTTCGGCGTTCCCGAGAATTTCCTTTTTGACAGATTCCGCCTGGTGCTTGGCATTCTCCAGGAATTTCCCGCACTCGGCGTCGATTTTCTTCATCTGTTCCAGCTTGAATTCATCGATTTCGCGACGCTGGTTCTCGATCGCCTTTGTATCTTCCATGGATTTCCGGACACGCTCACGACGGTCATCGATCAGGCGCAGGATTGGACGGTAGACGAGAACGCTGAGCACGACGATGAGAATGCCGAAGTTGATCAACTGTACGATGAGAACCTTCCAGTCGATGCCGAGGGTGGTGATAAGTTCCATAGAGAGGTGGTCCCCTCGTACGCTCGCGTTGCGACGCGAGCTACTCGGGATGACAAAATGAATTAAACGAACTTGATGATGAGCGCCACAACGAGTGCGTAGATGGCAACGGCCTCGGCAAACGCGATTGCAAGGATCATGGGCGTCTGGATCTTGCCGGATGCCTCGGGATTGCGACCGATGGCTTCGAGCGCCTTGCCACCGATGAGACCGATACCGATGCCGGGGCCGAGCGCGCCCAGACCGATTGCAAGAGCGGTACCGATGCTTTTAAGATCAAGGGATGTTGCAGCAGCCGCAACAGCTTCTGTCGTCTCGTGACCGGCCTCCTGAGCGAAGGCGGCAACCGGAAGAAAGGCGGCAACAGCGGCCATCAGGGGAAGAAAGCGTTTCATGACGGTAGGGGGGAGAAAATTCCCGCGGATTCTATAGACGGCGCCTGAGACAATCAAGGGTCATAAATGCGGTTTCGGGTTTCGGGTTTTCGGGTTGCGGGAACGGTAAAAAAACCTCCCATAACCCGCAACCCGAAACTCGTAACCGGGCCTAGTGAGCGGCCTCCCCATGCGACTCCATCGCCATCTTCAGAAACACCGCCGTCAGCATCGCAAACACCATCGCCTGGATGACACCCACGAAGAGTTCCAGGCCCATGAAGGGAACGGGAACCAGGTAGGGAGCCAGGAACGACATGACGATGAGCAGAACCTCACCCGCGAAAATGTTGCCGAAGAGACGGAAGGTGAACGAAATGATTTTCGAAATTTCCCCGACGAGTTCGAGAATGCCGACAAGCGTGCC
>CAYGGB010000202.1:0-2188 GCA_964349295.1 uncultured Candidatus Peribacteria bacterium
AACGTGGTGCTCGAACATAACCTGATACCGGTCTTCGTCGATTGCGATCCCAGGCCCTACAACATCGATGTGACGAAGATTGAAGCGAAGATCACGCCTCGCACACGCGCCATGATGCCGGTGCATCTCTTCGGGCAAATTGCCGACATGGATCCGATCCTGACAATCGCGAAGAAGCATGATTTGCGGATCATCGAAGACAGTTGTGAAACCGTCGGGGTGAAGTACCGGGGGAAGCCTGCGGGGTCGTTCGGTGACATCAGCTGTTTCTCAACCTACGTCGCGCATTTCATCGTGACCGGGGTCGGAGGTCTTGCACTGACAAAAAATCCGAAGTACGCCGAAATCATCCGGAGCCTCGCAAACCACGGACGGGATAACATCTACGTGAGCATCGACGACGACAAAGACATCGACGGCTCGCGCTTTACCGAAGTCATCCGCCGCCGCTTCCGCTTTATCCGCCGCGGGTACAGCTGCCGTGGAACGGAAATGGAAGCCGCAATCGGTGTTGGACAGCTCGACCGTTTCCCGGAGATCCGTGATGCGCGCTTCCGCAATGCCCAGAGTCTGATCGGGCTCCTGAAGCCTTTTGAGAAATGGCTGCAGCTCCCGTGGTTTGATGCAGAGAAACAGGATCACGGCTTCATGATGTTTCCGGTTGTCGTGAAAGATGATGCTCCTTTCAAAAAACTCGATCTGATCCAGCATCTCGAGGACTGGAACGTCGAAACACGCGAGATGATGCCGCTGATCAACCAGCCGTGCTACGAATGGATGAAGATCAACGTGAAAGACTATCCCGTCGCCGACTGGGTGAACCGCTGCGGATTCTATATCGGATGTCATCAGGGGTTCTCAAAAGACAATCTGGAATACATCCGGGATGTTTTCCAGGATTTTTTTGCAAAACAACGGTAACGCGAATTACTTTTTCGGCGGGCATTTTTTCTTCACCTCTTCCAAAATCAATCGGAGACTATGATGACACCTGGTTTGAGCTGCAGTCACTGTTTGTGCGTATCGCTCCATCACAATTGTAAATTGTTCGATTTCATCGGCTAAATCACAATCTTTCGGACGGGTACGGTGCAATTCCAATATCTCCCTTTTCATGGCAGTGATCTGCTCCTGTGTATTCACATTTGCCAAAATATATCACTTATTGTTTTTGTCAATAACATCCCCTAAGGATGTGCGTGATGATTTTTACATGAAGAAGATTCTCCTCACCGGTGGCACCGGAATCCTGGGGGCCGCTCTGGGAAATCATCTCAAGAGTCTCGGGTTCAACGTGATCGCATCGACGCATGCCGACGGCGATCTGCGCGACCGCGAATACTGCAGAAAGATCATGAAGGACGTCGATCATCTGTTCCACCTCGCGTCCTTCCGGCGCAACGTTGCCTATCATCTGGAACACCGGGATGAAGTTCTTGCTGGGAATACGGATATGACGGATGCGCTCGGCAGTGTTCTATCGGAAAACAAGAGGCCGATCCCCGTCACGTTCTTCAGCACGGCGATCCTCGGAACGATGGCCCCGTCGGTATCCGCGCTCGATATTGAGGACGGATACGCAGCAGGGAAGCTGCATTGTGAAAATCACTGGCGCGAGGCCTGCGCGGAGATCGGTTCCCCTCTTCTGATTGTCCGTCCAGCAAGTGTGTACGGTCCGGGGGATAATTTCGGACCGGAGGCGAATGTGATCCCGTCATTGATCAGAAAGTGTATGGATGCGAAAGATGCGCTGACTGTTTGGGGCAGCGGCAAACAGATGCGGTCGTTCCTGTATGCACAGGACATCGGACCGGCACTGATGGCTTTGATCGACGGCGGTGTGACGGGAACGCAGTACATCTGCCCGCCCGAACGCGTGAGTATCGGGAAGCTTGCAGAGATGATCCGGGACATCGCGCGACCGGGATTGGCGATTGAATTTGATACGACGAAACCAGAGGGGCCGTCGTTTCCGGAATTTCCGGTGCATGCGATGTTGAAGGATGTCGGATGGACAGGATTGGAGGAGGGGTTGAGGGAGACGGTGGGGTGGTACAAGGCATCACAACAATAGGAATGGAAGACCGCCGTAGGGGTGGTTCATGCGCGTAGGGGCACGGCATGCCGTGCCCCTACGCGCCTCCATATGGGAAATGATATAAACTCTCCCCGTGCCCCCCAACAAGAC
>CAYGGB010000203.1:0-2187 GCA_964349295.1 uncultured Candidatus Peribacteria bacterium
CTGGAGCGGCGGATGGCGCGGGCGACTTTCTTGATCGCGTCGTCCTGGCCGATGATCGACTTACGGAAGACCTGTTCCAGATTCGTGAGGCGCTTGGCCTCGGTCTTGAGGAGCTTGGTGACGGGGATGCCAGTCATTTTTCCGATCACCTGCGCGATATCATCTTCCGTGATCTGGATCGGGGTGCGGCGGTCGCCGTCCTGCGAGTTCTTGAGCTGGTCGAGCGTTTCTTTGAGTTCCTGCTGTTCCTGCTTCATCTTGAGCGCGACGTGGTACTTCTGCTCTTTCACGGCGATCTGTTGTTTTACGACGAGCTGTTCGAGCTTCTCTTCCATCTTTTTGATCTCCGGCGCAACGCCCACGTGCTGCAGACTCTTGCCTGCGGCGGCTTCATCCAGAACATCGATGGCTTTGTCGGGCAGATAGCGTTCGGTGATGTAGCGCTTGCTCAGGACGACCGAGGCCTCGATGGCCCCGTCGGTGATCGACAGATGATGGAACTGTTCGAAACTCTCTTTGATACCGTGGAGAATCTTGATCGCGTCGGTGACGATCGGTTCGTTGACGGCGATGGACTGGAAACGGCGCTCGAGCGCGCGGTCCTTCTCAATCGTCCGGAACTCGTCGAGCGTTGTTGCGCCGATCACGCGCAGGGCTCCGCGGCTGAGCGCGGGCTTGAGGATATTGGCGGCGTCCAGAGATCCTTCGGCAGCTCCTGCGCCAACAACAGTGTGGATCTCATCAATGAACAGGATGATCGAGTTGTCGCTCTTGGCGGCCTCTTTGATGATGTCGTCAAAGCGCTGCTCGAATTCGCCGCGGTACTTGGTACCGGCGACGAGCGAGCCCATATTGAGGATCAGGAGCCGCTTGTTCTGCAGCGACGCGGGAACGGTTCCGGCGACGATGCGTTGCGCGAGACCTTCGACAATGGCGGTCTTGCCCACTCCCGGTTCTCCGATCAGGACCGGGTTGTTCTTGGTCTTGCGGTTCAGGATCCGGATGAGGCGCTCAATCTCCTCGTCGCGCCCGATGATCGGGTCGACCTTCTTCTCCTTTACCTTTGCAATGAGATCGTCGGTGAAGTAATCGAGCACCGGTGTCTTGCTCTTGCTGTCACTTTTCTTGCGCTTCATGTCGCTGTCGCCGAGTGTGCCGCCCGCCATGCCTGGCTGCATACCGACGATCGCGCCCTGGAGACCATGGAAGAACGCCTCCAGCGACTGCTCGAGGTTGCGGTTCTGCTGCTTGAAGGTGTTGATCTGTCCGAACATGTCCTCAACGCGTGCCTTGAGATCCTCGGGATCGACCTGCATGTTTTCCAGCAGCAGCGTTGCGGCATTCTTGCCTCCCGAGACGAGAGAGTGCAGGAGGTGTTCGGTGCCGACGTTTGCATGACGGAACTTGTGCGCCGTGATGACGCTCTGTTCAATGACGGTGTGGAGGAACGTGCTAAGCCCGTGTTTGACGCTCTGGCCCTCGATGTTCGGCGTCTTCATCGCTTTCAGCAGTATCCGGACGTTTTCCTGCGTGACGCCCGCTCCCGTAAAGATCGAGAATCCCAGCGACTTCGGAATACTGAGGAGTCCCAGAAGAAGATGTTCCGTACCGATGTACGAACTCTTCATGTTCTTCGCCTCCTGCTCCGCAATCTGCAGTGCAAGCTTTGCATTCGGTGTAAAACGGTCGAAGGGATGCATACGGTTGAGGGGGGGATTAGCAGTCTAGACGAGTGAGTGATAACTGTCTAGAAACTTCCGAATATTCTACCCTAAAGACGATCCGGAAGGGATTGTCTTACCTCTAATAAATATAGCGAGGATGTGAAATGTCTATGATTCTGGACATAATAAGAATTAAGAATAAAGAATTAGGAATTAAGAGCGATACGCCGGTTTCAATCTTCATTCTTTCTTAATTCTTTTCTCTAAATTCTTAATTCTCGTCGCCTTATTGTTTCTTCCGATGCAACCGCCAGTCCTCAATAAAGATTGCGACGATGGTCGTTGTCGGGATGCTGATGATGACGCCGAGAACCGGGTGGATGAGCGAGGGGAAACTGACGCCCACGAGCATGGCGAAGAGAATGGCCAGCGGGCTCAGACCCACCGCCCGCTTCATGATGAGCGGGACGAGGAGGTTGTTCTCGCACCACTGGATGACGTAGTAGACGGCGGCGACGATGAG
>CAYGGB010000204.1:0-2155 GCA_964349295.1 uncultured Candidatus Peribacteria bacterium
TCCCTATTTTTCTTTTTCTCTTCCCGCGCGGGGTGAGCATCAAAACGTCATTCTCCAGTAGCACAAGCTTCCCCCGTTCCATGGTTGCGATGCGACGCAGCAGCATCCCCTGCTTGCCGGTGTCTTCTGCGAATCCGCTCAGGATCTGCTCAAAGGTTGGCCTTCCCATGCGGAGGACGTCCGTGAGAAGCGTGTGCGAGAAGCCGCGGTACAGATGAAACATCGCCACCATGTATCCGAGCCATAAAAACCCCAAGATGAAGAGTCCCGACAGATATTCCTCCACCAAATGCAATTGATCACTGTTGATCAGGTAAAACGCCGCGAACCAGACGATCAGGGACACGAAAAAACACCCAAACATGGAATTCATCGCATCCGCGTTCTTCTTCAGGCGCAGATAAATGACGTGCAGGACAGGAATTGAGGCTGCAGCAAGAAATGTTGCCGCAAACGAAAGCATGTACTGGGGCTGATCCAAAACCATACATGGATGGTAGCTGTGGCGGAATTGTCACTCAATCAGGCTTTTTTTGGGACATCGATTGCAGCCAATATTTTTTCCCTGCACGGCAGCCGAAAGCGCTCGTCAATATTTTGAACTATGACTTCAATTTGCGCTTCGAGGGCAGCATCTTGCAGGCCTGCTAACTCAGTATTTACTGCGTTTCTAAAGTCTGCTGCTGTCGGCTCTCGACCTTCAAAAGTGTTAATAAGCATCTCAGCGACTGAAGCCATAGAACTGAAGGAAAATGTAAAAAGGTATGCCATTGTTGACTATCCACTCTTCTCCGTCAATCAGTCTTTTCTGGCAACTGCCCATATATAATCCAATCGTCCCGTCTTCACAACCAAGTGACTGAGGAGCGTCCGCAGTGGCTCTTTGATCAGATCCAATGCCGCCTTCTTTTCAGCCTGAGTCGGTGGCGCGAATTTTTTCCGGTCACCCGAGACCGCCGGACCCTTGAACGTCTTCTGCCGTTGTCCCAGCCGCCAGAGTGACTCGCCAAGACTCAGGTGATACTGATCGAAGTCGCGCCGGCCACTCGCTGTGACTGTGAAGCCGACTTTGGAGAGCAGCTTGGGCAGGTTTTCTTCATCGAAGTAGAACAGATGTTCAGGATAAATCAGCTTCCATCGGTCCCCTGCTCTCGTCGCCGTGAATCCCCGTAGATTCGGCGTTTCACACACAAAATATCCCCCAGATGGCAACGCATCATAGATCGTTTGGACTTCCTTGAGCGGATCATCCAGATGCTCAATCACGTGAAACATCGTGACGACTGACGCAGGCCTCTCTTGAATGAGTCGCGGCAGATCCGCGATCGTCCCCTGCATGACTTCAAGGTGATTTTTCTTGGCAGTCTCCGACCCCTGCGCACTCGGCTCGATGCCCCATGCGTTTTGTCCGCCCGCCTGATGCACGACGTCCACGAACATTCCTTCTCCCGTGCCGATGTCGCAGACCTGATTGATACCTGTATGGTTCTTGAGGATAGTCAGACGATCGCGACAGTTGCGCAGCCGCGCATTGAGCTTCCCCGGGCTCAGATCGAACTGCAGCGAGTCGTAGTATTCGTCCGCAATGGGCTTCTCGCGGACCCACATCAGATGGCACTGCGGACAGACGTACATATTCATCCCCATTACTTTGGGAGTTCCTGTCGCGCCGCAAATGAGACATTGAGCTTGCATGTGGCAAACAGCCTAGCGTGTCATGGTGAGCGTAGCGAACTATCCTTCGTGGCCGCGCTTGTCATGGTGAGGAGCTTTTTGAGCGAAGCGAAAAAAAGCCACGAACCATAAAGCGCGGCACCTCAGGATGACACATCAGCGATGTCTATCCTTCGCCGTCCTCAGTCCCCACAACTCCTTGAACATCCTCAAAATGACGGACACTTTCGCCCCCGTGGGATTGCCCGCTGTTCGCGGATAATGCGGAACGTTGACGGTCTTCCAAGGAATGTGCGCGTCTTTCAGGCGTAGAAATATTTCGGTATTGAAAAGCTTTTCGACCCCATGCGTGGGGCGAATGCGCGGCCAGACGGACGCTTTGAAGACTTTGAGACCGCAGTTGACGTCGCGCACCCAGAGACCCAGTACGATCACATTCATCCCGCCGAGGACTTTTCCGAACATATTTCTGATGAAAGAG
>CAYGGB010000205.1:0-2144 GCA_964349295.1 uncultured Candidatus Peribacteria bacterium
TTCTTCATTCCTAATTCATGACCGCCTCGTCCCCCCTCATCGAGATCAAGTCTCTCTGCAAGTCGTATTTCAACGATACGATCGAGACGCCCGTGCTTTTTGATATCAATCTGACGATCAACAAGGGCGAATTTGTGGCGATCATGGGGCCGTCCGGTTCCGGGAAGTCCACGCTCATGCATATCCTGGGATTCCTCGATGCGCACACGTCGGGGCAGTATCTGTTTCAGGGCGATCAGACGAAAGAAATGAATGACGATGAACTTGCGCGCATCCGGGCAACCCGCGTCAGTTTCGTTTTCCAGTCATTCAACCTTCTGCCGCGCACGACCGTGTCCGAAAACGTGATGCTCCCGCTGTTGTATCATCCAGTCATCAAACTTGCGCACCGTGAAAAACTCGTTCAGGAAGCGGTAAAAACAGTCGGACTGTCGGATCGCGCCGGCTATCTGAGCAGTCAGCTCTCCGGCGGACAGAAGCAGCGTGTTGCGATCGCGCGTGCGCTTGTCACAAATCCGGACGTGATCTTTGCCGACGAGCCGACGGGAAACCTCGACTCGGCTTCCGGCGTGGCGGTGATGCAGGCGCTGCAGCAGCTGCACAAGAACGGCCACACGATCATCCTTGTGACGCACGAACGGACGACGGCGGAGCATGCGGAGCGAATCATCCATATTAAGGATGGGAGGATTGATTCGGATACCAAAGATTTCAAGCGGGCGATTGCGAAAGAACTCTCTGCTCTCAAGTGATTAATGTTAAATCGTTAAGGACGTATGAAAACTTTAATTCTTAATTCTTAATTCTTCAGTCATTCCTCAGTGATTTATCATTAATCGTTCGTCCGCCTCCCATGCTCCTGACCGACATGTTCCATTCGGCCTTCCGCGGAGTCTCGAGCAACGTGTCGCGCTCGATGCTCACGATGCTCGGGATCATCATCGGCGTCGGATCGGTGGTGCTGATGAGTGCGATCGGCGAGAGCATGAAGGGCGTGATCGTCGGCCAGATCAGCAGTCTTGGCGCCAAAAGCATGGTGATTTTTCCGGGCAGGGAGGAAGGCGGTGGTGGACAGGTGATGGCGGGATTCGACAGTCTGACGTTTGACGATCTCGACGCACTCAAGAAACTCCCGTCCATCGACACGCTCGCGCCGATCATCTTTCTGCAAGGCACGGCGAGCTACGGGCGCGATGAGGCGTCGCCGCAGATTCTTGGCGTGACTCCGGAACATTTCATCACCCAGACCACGGAGGTCACGGAGGGGCGTCTGATAGACCAGTCCGATATTGAAGGGGCGTCTGCTGTTGCGCTGCTTGCGCCTGATGCACGGGAGAAGCTGTTCGGACAGGTCGACCCTCTCGGAAAACGCGTCAAAATCGGCAACAACCATTTTACCGTTATCGGTGTCACCAAAGCGCTCGGCACGCAGTTCTTTCAGAACGCCGATGACCGCATCTATGTGCCCTTTACGACAGCCCGGCAGCTTAGCGGACAGAAGCATCTCAATCAGGTGACGATGAATGCGACCGGCGGATTTGATCTGGCGATTGCCGACGTCAAATATCTTCTCCGTCAGCGTCACGGCATCGACAATCCCGATGACGATCAGAAGAAAGACGATTTTATTGTCCATACTTCCGAAGAGGCAGGCGCGATCCTCTCGGGTGTCTCTCTCGGTCTCACCGCCTTTATCACCACGATCGCCGCCATCTCCTTGCTTGTCGGCGGTATCGGGATCATGAACATCATGCTCGTCTCCGTGACCGAGCGGACACGCGAGATCGGGCTGCGCAAGGCTCTCGGGGCAACGGGCCGGGATATTCTTCTGCAGTTTCTGACAGAATCGATTCTGCTGACCGTCATCGGCGGCCTCATCGGCATGTGCCTGGGGCTGGGACTCGCGTTCTTCATCTCGCTGTTTGTGAAAACCATCCTCTCGACGTACGCATTCGGCATATCGGTACCCGCGATGATTGCCTCCTTTCTTATGGCTGCGATGACGGGACTGGTGTTCGGGATTTCGCCGGCGCGGAAGGCGGCGGCGCTGCATCCGATTGAGGCATTACGATATGAATGAGGGCGCGGCGTGCCGTGCCCCTACGAGGATCCGGCCGCCTTCCGCGCTTCCGCACAATTGATTC
>CAYGGB010000206.1:0-251 GCA_964349295.1 uncultured Candidatus Peribacteria bacterium
CGAGGCACTGCAGGCCTGGTATGCCATCGCTCTCTACGGTCATACGACGGGCAGCAAAGCGCTCGAGGATCTGGGTCTCTGGATGTACGCGCAGGAAACACAGGCGGCGAAGGTCTACTGGCTCAATGCCGTCCCCGACAGCGGCGCGTTCCCCTCCGACTATTCCCATCCGATGATTTCTCTCTTCTGGAGCGGCAAGGCCGATTACGCGACCTGGTTCAGCGGCGCCGACGATGCGATCCGTGGCATAC
>CAYGGB010000206.1:261-2144 GCA_964349295.1 uncultured Candidatus Peribacteria bacterium
CAATTCTTCCGCTCGTCACCGTCGATACGGTCTCGCGGATCATCATGCCCACGGCGGTCGCTGCGGAGATCGGCATCTGGAAGACCGGCCTCACCCTCATTGCCGGCATATTCAATCCTCAGATGGCTGTCCCGGCCGAATGGCCTATCGATCCCGGCTATAGCAGGACCTTTGTCGATTACTGGCAGAAAGCATTTGGGATTCTCGGACAGCCGGTCGGATCCACCGGCAGCTGTCCCGGCTATGTGTTCCAGAACGGCACGGTGGTCACCGCGGCCGTTTACCGGTTCCCGGGCGATCCCGTTACGTGCGATTTTTCTATCGGAAAGCGGTCGATCAAACTCACCCAGCTCAACGTGGGATGGAGCATCCGCAGACTGTAGTTCACGTCTTGATTTCCTCATGGATCGTCCGCTCCGGTCCGTGCAACGGATTATGGTCCTCGCGCCCGACGCCCTCGGGTCCGGTTCCTTCTTCCTGCATGTTCTTCCCCTGATTCGGATCGTCATCGTTCTTCGATCCGCCGCCGGATCCAGGATGTTTTTCGCCTGTATTCAGGTTTCCCATAAAAAATGAGGTGGAGGAAATAAGGACAAACAGTGGCGCAGCCGTATGACGATGGGACGGATAATCCAGCCGCTTCTTACGGATTTTCCACACATGAAAAACGCGTGCCCCCGGCGCACGCGTTTTTCTACCGTCTCCTCCTTTATCCTTACATGTCATTTTGGTCGTCGTTGCCTTTATTCTCTCCGCGCGAAGATTCATCGCCGGAGGATTGTCCCTGGCGATCCTCGTCCTTGTCAGTGTTTCCCATAAAAATGTGGAGAAAGAAATAAAAGGGGTGCCGGCCACGTTCGCAGCCGGTACCGCTGTGTAGAGACAGGAGGCGCAGGAAGGACTTACGGAATTTCCTGAGAAAAAACCGGAAAGAGAATTCAAGCGGCGGGAAGCGGCTGATTTTTTCTTTTCTCACCATGCTGCGTCACTTCAGATACCGGATGCTGTCCATAAGTATTGTACGAGAGCAGGAGCTGGACAGAGCTTTGACACAAAAGAATAATCCATTGTAGTATTGACTTATGCCTACTGAATCCCTTGCGGAAACCCTCTATCTTCAGGCTTTCGATCTGGTTCGTGAGAAAAATTTCGCCGACGCAAAAATAGTTGCAGAGCAGGCATTGGAGGCGGCTGTCCGGTTGCATGGAGTTGTCGAGGGGGATGTGGATCATCTTACTCTGCGGTGCCGTCTTGCATTGATAAAGTGCGGTATGCCGGGGTTGGAGGTTGATAAGAAAATTCAAAATATTCGCTCCTCCCTCATGATCACTACAGCGGAATAACCCCGTTTTTTTCCTCCGTAACTTCATGCGCCTGCGCCCTCTCGCCCTCGTCACTCTTGCTGCGTCTTTCACACTGCTCCTCTCTGCATGCGGTGCCGACCCTGAGCGCGCGGCGATCGAGGAATATCTTGCGTCTGCGGAGAGTATCGGCGACCAGATGAGCGGGGCAGGTTCCCGGTTTGAAACGCTAATGAACGCGCAGGGCGACATGACGGCCTGGACCCCGGCGGAGAAAACAGAAGTGCATGCCATTGGCGATACATTCGATCGTCTTGAGGCTGAAGCAAGGCTTGTCGCTGTTCCACCGATTCTGATCGATGCGCATCCGCTTCTGATCCAGTCGCTGACAGAGCTCAACGCAGCAGTCCACGGTGTCATTGATATGGCCGATCATCCCGAAAGGGTCACCGAAGCTGCTGCCGACGAACTCACCAAAAAGGCCACGCTTGGCGAACAGTACGGCACGGAATACGTCGAAAAAGTGAAGGCTGCGCTGGGAGAGAAATATCCAGATCTGGTAAAGGAGTGATGAAATGAGTC
>CAYGGB010000207.1:0-2140 GCA_964349295.1 uncultured Candidatus Peribacteria bacterium
CCTCTATGAGTTGTTTGCGGGCCAGTCGCCCTTCAAGGGCGTGCATGAGACGGCGATTAACTATGAGATCGTGAATGTGGACCCGGAGCCAATATCGAGTCTGAAACCAGACGTTGATCCGGAACTCGATTCAATCGTGCTCGATTGTTTAGCGAAGGATCCAATGGATCGTTACCAGTCCGTCGCTGAAGTCGGTCGGAACCTCCGGCGGTTCAAAAGGGAGTCATCGCGGTCTCGCGTGAGCCGAATCAGTCAGGCGAGTCGGATAGCGCCGTCGACGGGTATCCAGGATCGCGTCCAGGTGGAATCCACACGAAAGATGGGGAAACTCCAAGGTTCAGCGCTGTGGATGACAACAAGCGTACTCCTGTTCATCGTCGCACTTCTTGTCTCGTTCATTCATTTCCGGGAAGAGCTGCCTGAGAGGCCCGTGATCCGGTTCGCTGTTGAGCCGCCTGCACGGACAAGATTCGATAACACACAGTTCAATAACTTCTCTATCTCTCCAGACGGCAGGATTGTTGTCTTCGCTGGGATCGACTCTCTTAACAAACGAAAGTTCTGGGTTCGGTATCTCAGCTCACAAGCGGCCCAGCCGTTGCCTGGTACTGAGGATGCCTATCTGCCGTTCTGGTCACCCGATAGTCGGTTCATCGGATTCTTTTCCGACGATAAGCTTAAGAAGATCGACGTCACGGGCGGACCAGCCATTACTCTTTGCAATCTTTCGGGTCAAGCCACGTCTCGCGGAGGCACCTGGAGCAAAGAAGATCTCATAGTCTTTGCTCCCGATGGAGTCGGTCCCCTCTATCGAGTACCCTCTTCAGGTGGCGTGCCCGTACAATTGACAACTCTCGATACCGCGAAGCGAGAGACTTCCCATCGATTCCCATTCTTCTTGCCAGGCGGGAAAACCTATCTCTATGTGAGGGTGTCCGGCGGTGATGATGCCGTGGGGATCTTCGCTCGCTCAGTTGACGGCAAGACCGACACATTGATCGTTGAGGCAAGTTCATTTGCCCTTTATGCGCGCGGTCATCTTCTCTACGCTCGTGACCAGACCCTCATGGCTCAACCGTTTGACCCCGACAACTTGTCATTCACGGGGGAGGCGTACCCTGTCGCCGAAGATGTTGCCGCATCGTCTCGGCTCACAGCAGGGATGATGTTTTCGGCTTCTGACCGGGGAACGTTGCTGTATCAACAAGGGAGTGGAAGGGAAGGTGTTCAGCTTGCCTGGTACGACCGGCTGGGAAGAAAAACAGGAACAACTGGTGGCCTTGGACAGTACGGACATGTTCGAATTTCGCCCGATGGCCGCCAGCTTGCGGTGAGTGAAACCGACATGAAGTCAACGGCATCTGACATTTGGATTTATGACCTCACGCGTGCAATCAGGACGAGGTTTACGTTTGATCCTGAAGACGACTTCCTTGCAGTGTGGTCCCCTTTCGGCAATGAGATTGTCTTTGCATCAGATCGACGGGGAAGGAACGCTTTGTTCAAACGGTCGGCAGATGGAACGTCGCCGGAAACACTTCTGCTCGCTACGGATATTGATGAACGGCCAGGCGACTGGTCGAGCGACGGGAAGTTCATTGTCTATTTCTCGCTGCGTAATCCGAAGACCGGTACGGACATCTGGGTTCTTCCTCTGAAGAGTGATGGGAAACCATATCCGTTTCTACAAACAGAGTTCAGTGAAGGCGGGGCACGGTTCTCCCCGGATGGGCGATGGCTGGCGTATTCTAGTAATGAGTCGGGACAGAGTGAAGTGTACGTTAGACCGTTTCCCGGGCCCGGAGCAAAGTGGCAGGTGTCAACAGGCGGCGGACGTTTACCTCGCTGGAGGAAAGACGGGAAAGAGATCTTTTTTATGGATCCCGAGAATAAACTCACGGCCGCGGCAGTCAGTGCCAGTGGGGCAAGGTTCGAAGTGGGTAACGTGCAACAATTCTTTCAAACTTCGCTGGCTTCATTTGGGAATGATAGTTATGACGTAACCGCCGACGGGCAACGGTTCATCATCATCTCATCGGCCGAAGGCCGTGGGACTGCCGGCTTGAATGTTGTAGTCAATTGGGACGCGGATGCGAAGAAGAGATAGCTAATACTGCAAAACGATCATGACACATCAAAC
>CAYGGB010000208.1:0-2133 GCA_964349295.1 uncultured Candidatus Peribacteria bacterium
CGTTCCCGAAGCCTGTTCCGCCTGCGAAATCGTCGCGTCCTTTGCGGATCAGGTGGGGTGGGCGATAGAAGGGGACGTCGCCACGTGTCTGCTCACCGGCATCTATACCGATACCGGAGGCCTGCTGCACAGCAACGTCACGCCTGAGGTCTACCGCACGGTGGCACGTCTCCAGCGTGCGGGGGGACGCCGCCAGGAGGTTGTCCAGCATGTCTTCCGCTCTGCAAAGCTCAGCACACTCAAACTCTGGGGCCGGGTTCTCGAGAAAATTGATCTGACAGATGAAGGCGGAGCAATCTCGGCTGTCACGGAAGGGGACTTTAGGGCGACGGGTGCCGACTACAGCGAACTCACGGGCGCGATCGACTACGTGAATGCGGTGCCGGGCATGCGGTTCTCGTTGATACTGAGTGAGCGGGACGGGAAGGTGAAGGGGTCGCTGCGGACGTTACGGGATGATGTGGACGTATCACTGATGGCCGGAAAATTCTCCGGTGGAGGTCATAAAAGGGCGGCGGGGTTTGCGTTGCCGGGAAAGTTGAAGCCGGAAGTACGGTGGAAGGTTGTGGACGGGGAATGATACGCAGGGTTTTTTCAGATCGTGGTGAGGATTCCTATCATGTCAAAAATCCTGTTTTTCCCTGTCAATCCTCAATAAATCTTCGATTCTAATTTTTCTTCTGGTCCTCGGACTCTTTGGCATCTTTGGAGTCGGTGATAGGTGCTGGGGCAGCAACCGGATCCGCCACAACAGGCCCCGTTGCCACCACCACTTGCTCACCCGGAACCTTTGCCTTCTGGTCCTCGGACTCCTTGGAATCTTTGGACTCCTGCGCCCCTGTCATTGCAGCTGCCTTTGTCGCCTCATCCTGACTCTTCCCCGCTTTCTCCCCAATACCCGGATGCAACGCCGCCACTTTCCCTTCCGCTGCATCTCCCGCGCGCTTTGCCGTTGCCGCGACGCTCAGCTGATGGGCGAGCACTTCTTCCGGTTTCGTCGTGATCACCGCGGCCTCCTCGGGACTGGCGATCACCTGGATGGCCACGTGTTTGTTGCCAGCAAAGAAGATGCCCTGGCCGACGCCGGAGTTGAGGAGTACCTCTTTTTCACCGTCGGTGAGGTAGAAGAGTTTCTGCAGGTTGTCGATGGCGGAGGCTGATTGTTTCAGAAGGACCTGGAGCGCTGAGTTGGTGATGATCGGTTTGCCGAACGGCGAGTTTACAAAGTCATCCACGTCCTGCGTGATGGTGGTGATCCCCAGATAGTACTTGCGTGCGCGCTTGACGATGCCGTAGAGGAATTTTGCGGAATCCTCGAACTGCATCAGGTTCCACGCTTCGTCGATCACCAGAAAGCGCTTCTTCATTTCGGCGCGGACGATGTTCCAGAGGTGGTTCAGCACGATGTAGATCGCGATCGGGCGGAGCTGTTCCTCCAGGTCGCGGATCTGGAAGACGACCATCTGGTTGTTCAGTTCCACGTTCGTCTGGCGGTCAAAAATCCCGGCATAACTTCCTTCCGTATATTTCTGGAGGACCTTCGCCATGTTCTCACCGCCCTGCGTCGTCATCAGCACATCGACCAGATCATGCATGGTCGGCGGTTCCATCTTTGTCGGGTCCACGGTCTGGAGCGTGAGCCCCTTGAGCGCATAGGTATCGAGAATCGCCTTGTCGAGAACGCCGTCTTCGGTGGGCGTGAGCGTGCCGAGCATCAGGCGGAACAGACCGTGCAGGTTGATCGCTGCGGACCGGAGGATTTCGCCGGTAGCAGCATCGTCACCGCGGATGGCGCGGGGAAGGTCGAACGGGTTGATATGAAAACTGCTCTGCAGCGAGAGGGGCACAAACGATCCGCCGACGGTCTTGCAGAGTTCGACGTATTCGTTTTCCGGATCGACAACGAGGACATCAGTCCCCAGCATCATCGCGCGCAGAATCTCCAGTTTCACGACGAACGATTTACCGGCGCCGGAGGTGGCGAACACGTTGCAGTTGGCGTTGGGCAGATCGAAGCGGTCAAAGATCACCAAGCTGTCGTTGTGGCGGTTGATGCCGTAGAGGATGCCGTGGTCATCGGTCAGGTCGGAGCTGCTGAAGGGAAAGCTGGTCGCAAGGGGTGACGTGTTCATG
>CAYGGB010000209.1:0-2123 GCA_964349295.1 uncultured Candidatus Peribacteria bacterium
ACCACTACCACAGGAATATCCGCAGCTGTCGCTTTCTCCACGCACCCGCGATCTGCGCGATCCGTGATGAGGCCGAGGCATTTCGCAGTCAACGAACCATCCTTCATCCGGTCGATGACGGACTGGAATGTTGTGCCGCGGGAGGAACTGAGAACGATGAAATCCACAGCACCAGATTATCACTGTTCCGTTGCAGGTCGAAGACCTGGGCTGGATCCACCTGCAGGTCGAAGACCTTCGCTAGATGTATCCCTCAACGTGCAGATTTTTCTTATCGACGCCCCATTCCCCGAGCGCCAGCGTTTTCACGTCCGTCGTCATATCGGGATTGCCGCACACGTAGAGCGTCTTTCCCGTAAAGTCCTTCCCGACGATCTGCGGTGCCACGGCCTGCACCCGGCCCCGGTGTCCGGTCCACGACGGCGACGGCAGCGTGAGCGTGATGTGATAGAAAACGTTGGCGTGCTTTTTGGACATCGCCTCCAGCCATTCGATCCAGAAAAGATCTTCTTCGCTCCGGACACCGAACAGAATATCAATTCGGCGATCGGGATCACTGAGGGAAGCGGACTGAATCATTGGACGAAATGGCGCGATACCGGCACCGGTCGCAATAAAGAACAGATTCGTCTCCGTCCCCTCTTTCAATACAAAATTCCCAAATGCTCCTTTAAACGTCGCCCGCGTTCCTTCGATCACCGCCTCTTCAATCCACCGCCCCAGCCGTCCACCGGGAAGAATTTTGATCACGAAGAGAAGATCTTTTTCATCCGGAGACGATGCGATCGACAGCGCCCGTGTCTGGAAATCCGCGGGATGATCAACGAGCGGCACGTCGAAGAGGATGAACTGACCGGCTTTGAACGTGAATCCATCCGGTTTTTTGAACCGGAGCTCGTAGACGCCGCGGGCGATGAGTTTTTTCGAGATGCAGACGGTGATGTAGGTGATGACGGGCATACGGGAGGATTCCGAAGAGTCCAGGGATTCCAAGGACGAGTTGGCGAGATAATAGTGAAACGGGAGAAAGATTACGACCTGGCACTCCAGCTGGTCCTTGGACTCTTGGGAATCCTTGGACTCTTTTCACAACGAGCGCTCTTTCTTCATCAACTCCACAAACTCATCAAAAAGATAACTTGCGTCCTCCGGTCCCGGCGTCGCCTCCGGATGAAACTGCACCGCAAAGAACCTCCCCGATTCGTGCCGGATGCCTTCGACCGTCCCGTCATTCGCATTCTTCCACCAGACCTTCCAACCAGGGGGAAGTTTTTCACTGACGGCAAACCCGTGATTCTGTGAAGTGATGATGCAACGTCCAGAATTTTCCATTTTCAATTTTCCATTTTCAATTTCCACACACGGCTGATTTCCTCCCCTATGTCCATACTTGAGCTTAAACGTATCTCCTCCTACAGCGAGCGCCATCAGCTGATTGCCAAGACAGATTCCGAACGTGAGCTTGTTTTTCTGAAGCGCTTTTTTGAGCGCCGCAATCGTGGGCACGCACCGCTTGGGATCGCCGGGACCGTTGCTGAAGAACACGCCGTCGTAGCTGCCTTTGTACGCATCGAGATCGTAATCCCACGGCACCCGCACCACGCGCACTCCCCTCTTGAGGAAACTGCGGAGAATATTGCGTTTCATCCCGCAGTCATACGCGATCACCGTGAGCGTTTCCGGAAGATTTTTCGACGCGGGACTCGGATCGTACGTGATTAATTCTTTGCAGCTGACGTCCGCTACCAGATTCCCCAGATTGGGGTCCTGAATATTTCGGGCACCTTCCTCCCCTCCCCCTCGGGGGGAGGGGTCGGGGGAGAGGGCCATCCGTCCTAACATCACTCCATGTTCTCTCAACTTCTTCGTCAGCGCCCGCGTATCCACACCGGACATTCCCGGAATCCCGTGCTTCTTCATCCACGCATCCAACGACATTTTCGCCGCATGATGGCTGAACGTCTCGCTCACCTGCGCGCAGACAATTCCGCGGACGTGAATGTGTTCGCTCTCGAGGAATTTGCTGAAACCCCACTCGTTCAACTCCTCTCCCGGAACACCATAGTTGCCGACCAGTGGATACGTGAAGACCGGAATCTGCCCGCGGTAACTGGGATCCGTCA
>CAYGGB010000210.1:0-2116 GCA_964349295.1 uncultured Candidatus Peribacteria bacterium
ATCTTTTTCCTATGTCAAAATCTCACAGCGAATCCCCCAGATCAACATCGGATGAACTCGTTGTGCGGCATCCTGAAGTTGCCGGCATTTCCAGGAAACGGTTGAATATGATGCGATTCCTTCATTCTTCAGGAGAAACAGGTCCGCTGAATCATATGCTGGAAAAACTGACTGAGGAGCAAAGCCGGGAACTTCAAAAGATTTTTGAGCAGCGATAATAATCTCCGTAGTTAGAAAATTCAGAGATTCGTTCGCAACTTCTTCATCGTCTTCTTTCGTTCCTCCAGCAAGGCAGCCGTTCCGATATCCGACCGGAACCGGACCGGACCCTGTACTTCTTTGCAGAGCTGCTCTGCAATCTGCTCGGCTTCAGCGAGAGTCTCACCGATGCCGACGATACCGGCACTTCTTGATCCACCCAGGATCATTTTCCCGTCATCGTTCTGCGTGAGGTCGCCAAAGAACAGCCGTGCGTTCTCCGGAATATCTTTTGGGAATTTCACTTCCATGCCGCGTTCGTCTTTCCGCTCCGGATAGCTCTTCGGCACAATGTACTTACAGACGGTCGCTTTCTTTTCGAAGTGAACCATGTCCTGATGCAGTGTGCCGTCGATGATGCCTTGGCAGATGGTGACAAAATCACTGGAGAGGAGCGGCAGAATATTCAGTGCTTCCGGATCGCCGAAACGTGCGTTGTATTCGATCACTCTAATACCGTCCTTTGTGGCAATAAAACCGCCGTAGAGAATTCCTTTGTAGGCTTCACCACATTCCTTCATCAATGCTTCGGCAATGAGACGGTTGATCTCCGATGCGCGTTGCAGATCTGCAGGACTGAGAAAGGGGAGTGAGTGATCGGCATCAGTATACGTCCCCATACCGCCGGTATTCGGTCCGGTGTCCCCTTCATACCCGCGCTTGTGATCCTGTACCGCTGGCATATCGACGACGGTGGCTCCCGAGACGAATGAGAGCAGGCTGAATTCCACGCCAATCAGTTTCTCCTCAATCACCACACGACCGCACTCCTCCAGGCATTCCAGTGCGTAATGCATGCCTTCGTCGATGCTGGCGAGATGTTCGCCGCTGACTTTGACGCCTTTGCCGCCCTTGAGCGCGTCGTATTTGACCACGTAGTTTCCCTGCAATTCTTGATCAATAAATGTATACATCGCTCTTTCCTCATCTGTATGGTCTTTTTTTGAATTCCGGGTGCGTTCAAATACACGGAATTTGGGAGACGCGTCGATGCCATATTTCTGCATCAGATTTCTCGTGAATCCTTTGCTGCTCTCGATTCTCGCGAGGCTTTTTTTCGGAGCCATGCTCGGCAGCCCGAACTCGGCAAAGACATCCGCGAGCCCTGCACCTATAGGATCATCCGGTCCGATGACCGCAAAATCCGGTGCCGCTTTTTTGGCGATGCCCAGCACCCAGTCGAAATCCATGATGTTGCCCGTGTGCATCTCGGTCGCAATTCCGCGGATGCCCGGATTGTTGTTTGCGCAGACGGAAATGATTTCGGGTTTTTGGGGACTGCGGTGCAGGGCGGATGCGAGGGCGTGGCCGCGGGCGCTGGATGTAATCAGTAAGATTCGCATGAGGAAAGCATAACATGGACTGTGGCAGAATTAAGAATTAGGAATTATGAATTAAGTGCATGTCTCTTCTCTTAATTCCTAATTCTTTATTCTTACTTCTCAGATGAGCGTCATCGCCTTGTACGCCTCCCCCTCCTCATCCGACGTATTCGTCTCGCGCGTCATGTTCCTCTGACATCCCAGTCTGATCAGCATTTTCTTGTTTACTTCTTTTGTCGGATATTTGCCGGTAAAACAACCTTCACTGAATTTTTTGATGTTCGGGTTTCCGATCTGGATAGCCTCGTGGAGATCTTTCACCGTTGTATAGAACAACCCATCGGCGCCTATGGCTTTGCGGATTTCCTCAACGGAATGATCAGCGGCAATCAGTTCGCCGGTCGTCGGGAGATCGATGCCATAGGGATCCGGTCCGATAATGGGAGGAGATGCTGACGCGAAGTACACTTTTTTCGCTCCGGCCTTTCGTGCCATCTCCACGATCTTCCTGCTGGTATTGCCGCGCACGATGGAGT
>CAYGGB010000211.1:0-2113 GCA_964349295.1 uncultured Candidatus Peribacteria bacterium
ACCTCCCTTTGCGCAGTAGAGACCTTCTGTGCAATACCCGGACATGGCGTCGAAGGCATCATTAAGGGCAAGAAGTACTTCCTTGGGAATAGGAAGCTTATGGAGCGCATCGGCGTCTCTACGCTGGAACTGGAAAAGCAACTTCAGGAACTCGAAGAACAGGGGAAAACAGCCATGCTGCTCTCTGATGAGAGAACGATCCTCGGCATTGTCGCCGTTGCTGATACGCTCAAAGAGACCTCAAAAGAAGCTGTGGATCGATTGAAACGGATGGGAATTGAAGTTTATATGATTACCGGAGATAACAAACGCACGGCGCATGCCCTCGCGCAGCAGACAGGCATCACGAATGTGCTTGCGGAGGTGCTGCCGGAAGACAAAGCGAATGAGGTGAAGAAACTCCAATCCAATGGAAAGCGTGTCGCGATGGTCGGTGATGGGATCAATGACAGTCCCGCCCTTGCTCAAGCCGATCTCGGGATCGCCATGGGCAGTGGCACGGATATCGCGATGGAGACGGGTGGGATCGTGCTCGTGAAGAACGATCTGCGGGACGTTGTGACCGCGATCAAGCTCAGTAAAGCAACAGTCGGCAAGATCAAGCAAAATATGTTCTTCGCGCTTTTCTTCAACGTCATCGGCATCCCCATTGCCGCCAGAGTCTTCATGCACTGGGGTATCATTCTCCGACCTGAGCTTGCCGGACTTGCGATGGCGTTCAGTTCGGTCTCGGTTGTCACAAACTCGTTACTTCTCAAAGGATTTCATCCGCTGAAGAAAAACTGGCTTTCCGATCTTGCGCCGGTGTTTATGGCTATCGGATTCACAGCGCTTTTCCTAGGCTTCGCAAAGCTCAGCAGCGCGACGACGGAGGATATGTCGTCTTCGGGTCAGAAACTTCCTGAAATCAGCCGATCAGCCGCCGATCTGGCTTCGCCTACCACGCGCAATGCCGACGGTACGGTCGTAATCAAGTTGGAAACGAAAGAAGTCATCTCGGAACTTGCTCCCGGCACGACCTACCAGTATTGGACATACAATGGGACGGTGCCCGGTCCCTTCCTGCGTGTGCGGGAGGGCGACACGGTGGAAGTGCAGCTGACACACGCAGGCAAAGACGAGAAATTATCACAGGACATGGTCTTTGATCTCCTCGTTCCTCATGCTGTAGCTGATGGCGGTGATAGTGAGGATGCACATGCCAATAGTGGCGGCGAACACGCTGCGGAAGGCCATGAGGCGCATTCCATCGATCTCCATGCGGTCACGGGACCGGGAGGCGGCTCCGTTCTCACGCAAGTGAAAGATGGTGAGACGAAAATCTTCCGCTTCAAGGCGAACCGCCCGGGAGTCTACGTCTACCACTGCGCAAGTCCGCATGTCCCCACTCACATTGCAAACGGCATGTACGGGATGATCATTGTCGAACCCAAAGAAGGTCTTGCTCCTGTGGATCACGAGTTTTATGTCATGCAGGGCGAACTCTACACATCAGGCGCACTGGGACTGCAAGGCCACCAGAAGTTCTCCCGCCAGAAACTCCTCGCCGAGGAACCCGAATATTTCGTCTTCAACGGTCGGGTCGGAGCCTTACGGGGAAGCGGGGCGTTGAGGGCGAAGGTGGGTGAACGCATCCGTCTCTACGTCGGCGTCGGCGGTTTCGTCCCATCGAATTTTCACGTTATCGGAGCAGTGTTCGACAGGGTGTATCCCGAAGGTGATATCACCTCCCCGCCGCTTCGTAACGTCCAAACGACGACTATCCCGGCGGGCGGTTCTACCGTCGTGGAGTTCACGGTCGACGTGCCTGGTACGTATCTCCTCGTCGACCATAGCCTGACGCGATCCATCGACCGGGGAGCCTTGGGGGAAATCATTGTGGAAGGACCATCGAATCCGCAAATCTTTTCAGCCGTCAATCCCGATCCCAACCATACACACGCTGATCTCGCGATGTGGATTGATGGACGGAGAATCGATCTCTCGGATGAGAAATACATGCTGAATGAAACATCGAATGATCCCGACAAAGAAACGAATCCACATCTTCATGACGGCAACGGTCTCGTCATCCATCGGCACAAGCCGGGGCAATCTGTCGGGGAGTTTTTGG
>CAYGGB010000212.1:0-2100 GCA_964349295.1 uncultured Candidatus Peribacteria bacterium
ACACCGCCGCGATCATGAACAACTGCTTTTTTGCATTGGGAACTTTTTTCTGAGGCAGAGCTGGCTGCGGTCCCACAGCCGCTGCGGACGGTGCCGTCACGCTGTCGACGGGCGGAGCGGGCGGTGAACCGGCAGACGGTGGGGAGGGAATCGGGGTATCGGGCATGGAATCAGGGAGAAGACCGCACCGATCCGGATGCGGCGGGAAGGAAAAGAAGATTCTGCAGAAGCATTTCTTTCTGAAACAGTTCGCTGTCTGCGGGAACAGTCACGGAAGGAGCGGAATCATGGTTTCGCAGCAACGCATCAAACCGGAGACGGACGGGAGGCACTGTGCCTGTAGGCACTCTGGAAATGACGGTCCAGGCAAGCCGCTGGACCAGAAAAGAATCCTCGGCGATCCACAAATCCCCCTTTGCATCGTACTGCAGAATTTGCGCGCGGGTGACTGCGGCATCAAATGGCTTGCCATGCTGCTCCGCCGTCGACTGCAGAAGCGCCAGCAGACGGTCAGGATCGATGGCGACAGTGTAGTGGTACGCATCCCGCCCATTGATCCGCTCCAGCCCGTGATCCTTCGTGACCGTAACGACAGCCGCCTGCGCACGCAAAAATTGCGGATCGGGGGTCAGCGGTTGTGACGGGAATTGCCCGCCTTCGCGCGGTATCTTCCACCATCGCCCGAGCATGGCCTGGCTGCCGCCAAGAAGAAGAGGTTCCGGTTGCACCGCAAGCGTGTGAACAAACACATAGGAATTCTGCGCCTCGTTCACCACATCAGCAATCATCTGCAGCGTTGTTGCGGGCTGACCCGGCTTCGCAAGGGAACCGTTCACCGTTGCGGAAAACGCCGCGTCCTGTCCGCCACCCGCCAGCGTTCCGTGGAGTGCCGCCTTGCCCAGGACCGCCATCAGCGGATTGCGCATATCCAGATCAATCGTCACGTCATACTGGACCGACTGCAGCTGCGCGCTTGCGGCTGTCGATCGCCGAAGAACCTCGCCGGGCGGCAATTCACCTGCCCGCCGGCAGCCACAGAGAAGAAGTACAGCAACAGCCGACAATGCACCCAACCGTCTCATGATTGGAATACAGTGTACACGAACGAAAGCCCTCATCACCAATCGTCAGCGGCCAAGCGGCGCCGTTTCGATATCACCGGGTTCCTGGACAACAAAGCGGACAGTTCTCCTGCGACTCGCACGGATATCCGCCACAAGCTGCAGCAGACGGACTTCATTTCGATGAAGCACCAGCGGCGGATTCAGTTCAACGCGGACACGGTCGCCGTCGAGCGACGGGATGGTGGACGACAGGACGGTGTGCCCGCTCGTCTGCAGCACAAAATTCTCGAGGTCGGTGTCGCGCGCGGTCCCTTCGTTCACAAAAGTGATTGCTGAGAGCACCTGATCGTCACGGCCGTCGGCACGCAGCCGGAAACGCGCGACCGTCCGCGCAGAACCGTACGAGAGCGGCATGGGAATATTCAGGAACTCAGCAGATACCGTTCCCGCACCTTGTCCGACCTGTGTTGTAAGGGGTACGGCTCCGGCGGGATTGAGCAGAATGCGGACCGGAGAGTCCGCGTCGATGTCGTTTCTCGAATCCAAAAAGAGCGCATGCTCCCCGCTGGCGGCGGAATCTGCGCGAAAGTCGACAAGAATATCGGTACTGACCGTCGTGCATGCCCGCACTGTCAGGCCGCGGAACCGGAGCGTGACCGTTCCCTCGCTGCCCGTGACGGGAGCGGTTCTGGTTTTGCGCGTCTTGCCGACCATCGCGTACACGCGTTCAAGATCGGAAAAGAACCCGAGTCCGCGATGATGCAGGGTCATTGAATACACATGCACATCGCGGGCACACGACGCAGTCAGGCGCACAGTCAGCATGGTCACCCGTTGTGCGCCGATGGCAACGCTCGCCGATGGACGCGGGACCGCCTGCACCGTGATTTCGGAGGTATCCGCTGCGGAAACAGGAACAACGATCCATGCAGCCAAAAGAGTGACGGTGATCGCGGCTGACGCAAATTTTTTTAGGAGCATGGAAGGTATTGTACCCCTCCGATTTTTTTTGACCATCATTCCGGATATTTTCACC
>CAYGGB010000213.1:0-2082 GCA_964349295.1 uncultured Candidatus Peribacteria bacterium
AGAGGGGAAAGAGTGTGGTCAGTATCGCGGATTCCTCACATTGTTTCCAGATATTTCTCCAGCCGCCAGAGCGGCTTCGAATTTATCCAATGACTGGCTCCAGCCGGCTTTTGCCATGTCGGCCATTTCGATGGGATGACCGGTGTGGACGAGGGTCATTTTGGTCTTGCCGGGACCGGCGTCCTCAAAGGTGACGGTGACGACCATCTCTTCGGGCCACTCACCGGGCATACCGTAGTCCTTGGGCGAGACGATGTTCCCGTCGGCATCGGCAAAGTGATCGGTTGCGACGATTTTCTCCATCGGGATGATCTCTTTGTATACCCCCATGCTCCACATGTCTTTGTCGAAGTCGGTTCCGGCAGGACCGTGCATGCAGGCGTGGAACTTGCCGCCGACGCGCAGATCAACTGTGCACGCGGGTGACGTGAAGTCCTTGGGACCCCACCATTTTTTCATCTGCTCCGGCTCGGTCCAGGCCTTCCAGACTGCGGCGCGCGGCGCATTGAAGATGCGGGTGATGTGGATGTCCTGTGTTTTTCCGGAAGAATTCTTTTTCATAGGGATGTGGGTAAAGAAGATAAATATTTTTCAAGCGAATCGAAGCGGTCGTTCCACATTTTTTCGTAGGTGCGCAGATATTTCGCGGCATCGACGAACGCTTCCGGAGACACCTGAACGAACTGTTGCTTACCACGACGGTGTTTGACGATGAGCTTCGCCTTCTCGAGAATTTTCAGATGCTTCGAGATCGCCGCAAGCGTCATGTCGTACGCGCGGGCGATGCGGCTGACCGACAATTCCTGTTTGGCTGCTTGCCGCAGGATGTCGCGACGGATGTGGTGCGAAAGCGAGCCGAAGATCAGGTCGAGATCGATTGAACATTCAACCATATGGTTGAATGATATGCCCGACGCTCTCCCCCGTCAACAGCGCTCCGGAAAAAAAGTGAAGAAATCCTGTGCGACACAAAATCCCTCGCTACAATCGGACCCATGACGAATGAAAAAATCCTCTACGCGGTCGCTCCCTGCTCCTACGGAACCATCCTGATCGCAGCATCGGATGCCGGCATCTGTGCGACGACACTGGGTGACGATCCGCAGGAGCTCGTCGGACACCTGCAGAAGCGTTTTCCGGATGCGACGCTGGTCGGCAACGATTCGGCATTTAAAAAAATGATGCATGCAATGGTCACACGCGTGGAACATCCCGGTGCAGACATGACCGCATCACTCGATCTCCGCGGCACGGCATTCCAGCGCGCGGTGTGGAAGGCGCTCAGCAAAATTCCCCTCGGTCAGACGGCAACGTACGCGCAGATCGCACGCAAGATCGACAATCCCAAAGCTGTGCGGGCCGTTGCGCAGGCATGTGCGGCAAATCCGGTCGCCATCGCCATCCCCTGCCACCGGGTCGTCCGGTCTGACGGATCACTGTCGGGTTACAGATGGGGAGTGGAACGGAAGCGAGAGCTGCTGAGGCGGGAAAGTGAAATAGCCTGAGGGTGAACGGATGCGTGAAGGCATTCGCCGCGTAAGGAACAGTCCGGCAGTACGTCTTACGGATGAGACTGTTCTTCCTTCCCCCTCTTTTTTATGGGCGCCATTGCACCCTTTATCGTTCTCCTCATCGTTGCGCTCATCTTCAATTACATCCCGATGGACGGGAAGCTGAAGCAAATCGGATACATCGTTATCGGTATCGTCGCCATCGTGATGCTCCTGCGATTTGCGGGAATTTTGTAGACGGTCCGCGACAGGCAAGACCAAGCACGCCAAAAATCCCCATCGGGGGATGGGGATTCCTGGTCAGTATCAATTACGGTCGGGCAAAATCAGGTCTCGTGACATCGACCCGTTCGCCATTGCTTTCAAAATTCTGCAGACCCTCCTCGTTCAGAGAACGCACGGAAGGTCGCGAATAAAATGTCGAAGCGTCAAGCACCTGGGCTGCTGCCTCCATGGAAGCTGCGCCAAGAACTAGGCCGATTGCACCAGCAATCAGACTCGTACGAAGAGTGTCGTTCTTCATAAATGGATGTGGGTATGAAATTAAAAAGTATATTAATATATATTATAC
>CAYGGB010000214.1:0-2070 GCA_964349295.1 uncultured Candidatus Peribacteria bacterium
GTACATCGCAAAAACCAATGCCCCCGCCCTGAGAAAATACGGAGCAGTGGCTATTAGAGCGGTTTTCCAGCGCGAAGGAGGCCGCTCCTCGCGGATGCGTCGAGTGGTAAAAGTCATCGGAAGCCAGTGTAGAGGATGGCGTCATCCAGCGCACGTCCTGAGCGTGACGAAGAATCGACGTTCATTACAACAATCGGATAATCGCAAGAATGCCAAGAAGAAGCGGCTGATGCACGAGATAGATCAAAAGAGCATGGCGACCGGGCCATGCCAAAATTGAGAATTGACCCGCCTTCGCCAAGGCTTCTGCGGGCAGGGAATTGAAAATTGAGAATAACGGGGGTTTTCTCCGGACGTAGATTGCGTATCCAATCGCATATCCAATCAGGACGATCCCGAACCAGGGGATCAGCGGGAAATAATCTACGGTTGCGAAATCCGGTGGCATGATGCCGAATGGAATCAGCAAACTGGTATTCATCGTTCCTAACCCCAATCCTAACCCGAACCCAAGCCCTAACCCTATCATTGCGTTCCATTCTTTTGCCCGTGCAAAGAAAGGCAATAGCAGGATGCTGGCTCCGATCATATGCAGTATCCCGAACCGCACGTACGTTTCCGGTTCCATCACATACGTCCCGACCGAAACAATCATCCCGCAGCCGATTACGCCGAGGCCGCGCAGCAGATATTTTTTGTACCGGATGATGAACGGACGTGCTGCATGATTCGCCCGGTGTCGGTTCCACGAGATTGCAAAGCTGATACCGACAAGCAGAAGAAAGAGTGAGGCGGTGGATTGCCGGAGCAGATACCATCCGGTCGCTTCAAAAAGCCCAAGGTTCCATCCGGCATACATCTGCAGATCGTAGGCGAAGTGATAGATCACCATCAGGACGACGGCGAGGGTGCGGAGGAGGTCGAGGTGAAGGTAGCGATGATTCATCGTTGGTATCCTAGCGAGTGGGGGAGGGTTCAGGGTTCAAAACGACAGGATTCAGGAAATCTCAATAGTCCTGAAACCTGATTTTTTGAACCCTGAATCCTTTTCGCAAAAAGAAAACCCCTCTTTCGAGGGGCTTCTTTTTGAACGCTCTTTTGGAGCAATCCTTGTCATCCCGAGTAGTTCGCCCGAAGGCGAACGTACGAGGGATTATGCCATGCGGCTTCCGCGCTCGGCATCGAAACATGCCTTGCAGAGAACCGGGCGGCCACCTTCCTCGACGGGGCGAGGCTTAAAGGGGACCTGGCACTGTGCACCGCACTTGCCACAGACGGCGTCATGCATCTGTCTGTCCTGCATGCGTTCGTTCTTGCGCTTTGCGCGGCAATCCTTGCACCGCTGGGGCGCAGAGAGCTGCTTGGAAGCGTAGAACTCCTGTTCACCATCAGTGAACACAAATGTCTGTCCGCAATCGCGGCACTGTAGCTGCTGATCAGCCATAAAAGAGAAAGAAGGAAATAATGTGCAGGGAACCCCCCTGCGGGAACGGGCATTCTGCCCGTAGATACGCTTTCCTCCTTTCGCTTCACGGTTTGATACGATCTACTAGTCGGAAGGAATTGCTGTCTTCAATATACTCTAATTGGCTGGGGTGTCAATGAAATGTCAAGGTTTGTACGATGCTCCGGTGATCAAAAAAAGCGGCCTCGCGGCCGCTTTTCTGAATCAAATTGCAGAGATTTACTTCAAGGAAACCTTCGCGCCCGCAGCCTCGAGCGTCTTCTTCATCTTCTCGGCATCGTCCTTGGCGACGTTCTCTTTGACCATCTTGGGAGCGCCGTCGACCATTGCCTTGGCATCGCCGAGGGCGAGACCGGTGACTTCGCGCAGAGCCTTGATCACGGCGATCTTCTGGGGGCCTGCTTCCGTCAATTCGACGTTGTAGCTGCTCTTCTCTTCAGCGGCTGCTGCGCCGGCTGCGGCGGGAGCTGCTGCTGCGGCTGCCGGAGCGGCTGCGGAGATTCCGTAGGTCGTCTCCATGTATTTGACGACGTTGTTGAGGGAAATAACGTTCAGCTTCTCGAGGGCGGTGATAACAGCCTGCTCTTCGCTGGTGAGGGTAATGT
>CAYGGB010000215.1:0-2059 GCA_964349295.1 uncultured Candidatus Peribacteria bacterium
TAAGTTTAAAGATTGTAGTCGGGATACAAACTCACCTTCTTCAAGAAAAATTTCCGTCGAGTGCAACCAGGCGCGATTGCGGATTTCGGATTTCGGATTGCGGAATTTCGAAATCCGTAATCCGAAATCCGCAACTGTCCCGAGTTCTTCAACCACCACCCCTCCCGCCCCCTCGCCCACATTCAGTCTGAGCTTCGTCAGGGATCCACATGCCGGAAACTCCCATCTGATCTTCATCACATACTTCAACCGGACCCCCTTCGGAATCCGCACCTCCACCTCTCCCTGACCGGATTTTTGGTCCACTGCAACGCCCGCCTCAGCATCCTCTGGAGCTATGAAAACAGTGAAACCGGGTACATCGACCATATCAAAAGAATAGCATGATTTAGCCTAAAAGGCCGCATACTCAGGGATTACGGAGTTTCTCCTTGCCACTGGCGCTCGTTTGAGTATTATGTTCTCGCTACTTCTTAACTCCTCCCCCCTCCACTTTATGGGTCCTAACAGCAAGAACGTTCCTACTGAGAAGATCGAAGGCACTGATCTCGGCGGCGACGTTGTCGAAGCAGGCTTGGATGATGGCCAGCAGGTCGAAGGCTTGGATCAGACTGCCGCAAAGATCAGCAAGATGATTGATGCGAAGTAATTCTCGACTTCTAACTCTAAAAAGGCCTCTGCCTTCGGGCGGGGCTTTTTTGTTATGCCAAAACATCAGATCAGGATTTCTTTTTCCGTGAACGGCTCTTCTCAAGCTGCGCCGAAACCGTGTCGGCATATTTCTTCACCCATGCATCCCTGTCCCCTTTTTCCGGTCTTTTTCCCTCATCCCGGCTTTCGTTGTGCGTTCCGTTTTTTCCGGAACGGTTCTTGTACTTCTTTACCGTCTCCTTCTGGCCCGCCACAACTGTTCGCGCCTGATCGTTCAACGCCATCCCAAGAAGACTCAGTAGTTTCTCAAACTCATGCCGCGACATTTCTAGAATACCGCCGGTGATCTGTCCGTTGGTGTCACGGAACAGTTCATCGAACATCAGCGACAGTTCCCGTCGCATACAAAAGCAGATTTGCCTGAGACGGGCACTGTTGCACTCGATTTCAGATGCAGTTGAAGATACGACATTCCCCTCTCCGCCCTCATCGTCATCAGTGTCTTCAATCTCTTCTACACCGGCACTGTTTCCCCGTAATTCCGCCAGTCGTCGCTTTGACTGGCTCTGTGAACGTTCACTTTTCTTTGCTTCAGCTTTTTCCAGTGCTGCAGGGGCCGCATTCTCCACATGAAGCAGGCACAGGTGCTCAATCGCTCCGCGGACTGCATGCTCGATGACCTGCGGACGCAGCTCCTCTGTTTCCCATGACGAAGCGGCTTTGAGTTTCTTTTCACCCAGAATTCTCTGGAGCATTGATGAAACAAGCGGCGATGCGAATGCTTTGCGCTGCTCATTCGCCTTCTGCCTGTTCTCTTCCTGTTCTTTTTCCCAGAGTTGTCTCTTCTTTTTTTCAACAGGTGGCTGCTCCCGCGCCACCCAACGGGGAGGAGCGTTGGCAGTCCATTTCGGCTTGTTGTCATTGGACGAATCAGAATCCTGCTTCAGGTAGCAAAGAAGCCTGCCCAATTGTTCCACGATATCACCCGCCACACCCCGGATATAGGGGCGTGGCTCAAAAGAACCAAGAACCGGGATATTGTCCGGATCCGTTCCCAACAGAGATTTCCCGAGCGCCGTTGCAGGAGCTGCGCCGTCATCCGCATATTCCTGGACAAGTTCACGCATCTGCTCCTGTGAAGGAACCGCGCAAAATCTGCAAAGAAATATGATGAGATCGCTTTCGGTATAGGTCATCCCGGGCATTGCTGCCTGAAATTTTTTCTTTCCCTCCCGCACTTTCGCCAGGAGCAGGGCATGGGGATCCTCAGGTTCCTTTCGTGGAAGGGATGCCCATAGTTGCTGTTCACTGATAACTGAAGCATTCGCGCAATCCCTGACAAGCTGATGCACGTCCTGCGGCGGCACGTCTTCGTGTTCCTGCCTCAGACATGCACGCAGAAATACAA
>CAYGGB010000216.1:0-2037 GCA_964349295.1 uncultured Candidatus Peribacteria bacterium
TCAGCGGCAGCCGGCAGAAAATGTCGCCGGAAGCGCTCAAGAACCTCTACTGCGGCTACAGCTCAAAATTCAAGGTCTTCGGCCGCCTTGCGCAGCTGGAAGACGAAAAACACCTGGAGCGTTTCAGCTTTGAGGACGCCGACAGCCTTGCCGAAGCCATCACCGCATACATCGATTACGACAACATCGTGACGCGAAAAGCATGCTACAAAGACACCTGCGCGTCGCTCACCGCAAGTCAGCTTCGCGGACAGCCGCCGTCAGCGGAAGGTTCGTACACCACCATGGACTATCGCAGGAACCTGAATGCGTTTGTGGGAAAACTCGTGTTACGCCTCCAACCGCAGATCGAAAAAACAAAACACTGGCAGGCGTTCCAGAAAACGGTCAAGAGCGACCGGAAAAACCAGAAAGGGCACTTTGAACTGGGTGAATGGGTGAACCTGGAGGAAGGTGACAGTAAAAATGAGGAAATGGTGTACAACGCGAAGGAGAAATCCGAGGATCTGTCCCGGGCAACATCCTACTTTCTGGAGGCGCTCAAAGTGGTACTCAAGGACACGAAGAACCTGAAGGTTCTGAAGAACACTCTCAAGGAATACACGAAAGATTACATCAATGGCGTCAGTCCGCGTGACGGTTTCCTCGACGAAAGTGGTAGCGCCGGCAAGCTGAGGCTCGAAAATGCCGTCCAGTCTGTCCGCGACCGCGAAGCGGCGCGTGCATACATCGAGCGCGAGATGCACGCTCATCATTAAACAGCTTCGTCAGCGATAGGAGACAGAGAATCTGGGATGTGTCTCTTCTTTCAAAGTGAGGCTACGCCGCTATTGGCTCACTCGTGCGCTGTCTGTATTCTCAAACCATGTTCGTCTCTCTCCAGCGCATCGACACCACCCTCCCCCTCCCCAAATACGAATCCGCCGGTGCCGTGGGCTTCGATCTGATCACGCGCGAGACAACCGTCATCGAACCCGGAAAGATCGCCCTGGTGCCCGGCAATGTGATTGTGAAGGTTCCGGAGGGCTACGCGCTCCTGATCATCCCCCGCTCTTCACTCCCGAGAAAGAAAGCCCTTGTCTGCCCACATTCCATCGGTGTGATCGACCAGGATTACCACGGCGAGAAAGACGAACTGCTCGTGCAGGTCCAGAACATCAGCAACACCCCGGTGACCGTCGAACGCGGCGAACGCATCGCGCAGGGGATGTTTGTGAAGGTGGAGAAGGCGGAGTGGAGGGAGGTCGATTCTCATGGGAAGGAGACGAGAGGGGGTTTTGGGAGCACGGGCGGGTGATGAATGGCCCTCTTCCCTAACCCTTCTCCCAGCGGGGAGAAGGGAATGTTTTTGTTTTGTAGTTGTTTGCTGATTTTTTTTATTTGTTGATTCTCAAAAGTGCCTTCCTCCCCTCCCCCTCAGGGGGAGGGGCCGGGGGAGAGGGCCATACACACGAAGAAACCGAGGTCCCCAGCCCCGGTTTCTTGGGAATGCATTGTTATCATCTGCAGGTCGAAGACCTGTTACTTGGACAACGGCTTCCTCATAAACGCCGGCACCTCCAGTTCCTCCATGTTCAGATCCATCGCTGTGGACTTGAGGGTTGCGTCGGCGGGAGCATCACCGCGGCGGGAGTCGGTCTTTTCGGTAGCAGAGGATGGCAGGATCGTGCGGCCGAAATTGCTCTTGAGGATGCGCTGCGCGGGCGTGCCCATCTGAGGCGTCGAGGTCGTCTGATCATCGAATCCCGTGGCGATCACCGTCACTTTCACCTGGCCGGTGAATGCCTCGTCGATGACCGCGCCGAAGATGATGTTGGCCTCGGGAGCGGCGGCTTCGGTGATGATGCGCGCGGCCTCGTCGACTTCGAACATGCTGAGGTCGGTGCCTCCTGTGATGTTAAAGAGAATGCCCTGTGCTCCGTGAATGCTCGCCTCCAGCAGCGGACTGTCCACTGCGGCGCGCGCGGCCTCGGCGGCGCGGCTGTCGCCCGTGCCGTAGCCGATGCCCATGAGTGCGGTGCCAGCGTCCTGCATGAT
>CAYGGB010000217.1:0-2020 GCA_964349295.1 uncultured Candidatus Peribacteria bacterium
GCTCGACGTTCTCGATACCGAAGAGGTGATCCCGGTCGGCACCGGAATTGACGGGAAGGGGACGGTCATCTGGGAAAAATTTCCCGGCTGGAAGTGTTCGACCGTTGGCATCACATCGTTTGAGAAACTGCCGGTTCAGGCCCAGAAACTGATCATCTTCATCGAAATGCAGACGGGAATACCCGTAAAGCTGATCGGGACGGGACAGGGAAGGGAAGAGATGATCGTGCGCTAGAAATGGGCCGTAAATATGGCTAGAATGCCTCTCCTATGGCTATTGAAGTGGAAAAAATCAATACTGTTTCTATCATTTTTCCTGACAAAGAAGTACAGAACACAGAAACACTCTGTGGTGTAGCGGACGACTGCAACGATATCCTCAGAAATTTTTTCGACAGCATGGATATCGGATACAACAACAGGCGGATTTTTGAGAGTCAGTTTCGCGCGGGAAAAGACTTGCCTGCGGACGTCGTTCTGCTGTTCACAGTACGGCCCAGCAAGCGCGTCACAGACACTCTTGCTGCACTTTTAAGCTCGAAGCGTTTTCATCTCCTGCGATTGTTTTGCATCGAGCGACTCGAAGAACGCTGGCTGGATGATGTCATTATCAACCCCAACGAGATTCTTCTGACGCAGAAAGACCGTCAGGACATTGAACTGGCGCATGTTCCCACTCCCGAAGAGTCCGATGATGTGTTCGATGAATGGATCCAGAACTTTGTTGATAGAATCATGTTGAAAGTACAACACAGTGACCCGATTGACTGATCATTCCTCTGGCCTCTCCCCCCACTTCAGCTTCGTCCGGAGCGTCGAATAGAACGTTTCTTTTTTGCGCCTCAGGAATTTGACCGTGTGCGCATTCATCGTCGCGAAAATCCTGTCCTGCCGCTGGAGCGTCACGTACATCTGGCCGTCGAGTGTCAGACTCACGTCGACACCACCGAATTTGTTGTCTTTGGTCAGCACTTCCACTTCGACATCGTGGTCGCCGGGAAGGACAATCGGCTTCTGGCTGAAGCTGTGCGGATTGATCGGCGTCAGGATAATGGCGGAGAGATGGGGATCGACAATGGGACCTCCTGCGGCGAGCGTGTAGGCGGTCGATCCCGTCGGCGTTGCGAGAATAAGTCCATCGGCGCGGAATGTCGTCAGTGGTTCGCTGTTCACGGTGGTCTTGAGATCAAACAACCGCGCGATGCTGCCCTGGGAGATGACCGCTTCGTTGAGGACGTATGCGTCGATCAACGTTTTCTTCTCGCGGCGCGCGACGACGCGCAGAACGCTGCGCTCGTCGATAATTCCGTCGCCGTTGAGAAACTTCGGCAGGAGAGCGGGAACTTCGTCGACACTCATCTCGGCAAGAAAACCGATATTGCCTCGATTGATCGTGAGGATCGGAATGGAAAAATCCTGGAACTCGCGGACGGAGCGCAGGATCGTCCCGTCGCCGCCGAGGACGAGCAGCAGGTCGATATCCTTCGGCGATGCGAAGGCAGGGAGACCCTTCGCTGACGAGAGCCCTTTGGATCGGCCCCGGTCGAGCAGAGGCTCCGCGCCGGCGTCCCGGATGGTCGAGATGATGTCGCCGAGCGCATCGTCCTTCTGGTCCAAGTCCGATTTAATCGTGATGCCAATTCTCTTATACCGAAGCATAGGTCAGGAATGATAACACGGAACGATCGCAGAAAAATTCCAGATTCCAGGATCCCCACCTCCGCCAAGGCTACGGTGGGCAGGCAAAAACCAAACGGCCGCAAAGGAAAGTTCAAAGGACAGTGAGGAATAGATCAACCGTCCGTTTCCACGAGTAAATTTCCGCTCTCTGACGGCCTTTCTGGCTCAGCTCCCTGCGCAGATCGGCGTCGCGCATCAGTTTCTCCAACCCGTTCTTGATCGATTCGACGTCCTCCGGATCAACAATCAACGCAGCTCCGTCCGCGACTTCCCGCAGGCTGCCGCGATTGCTGGTGAGTACGGGAATTCCCCGCTGCAGCGCATCGAGAATCTGCATCCC
>CAYGGB010000218.1:0-2019 GCA_964349295.1 uncultured Candidatus Peribacteria bacterium
GAGTTACACGGGGGAATATCTAAAAGGGATGCTGGCGAAGGGAAGCGGGAGGAAGAAATAATGGAAAATCCGTCGCGTAGGTGCGCAATATATTGCGCACCTGTGTCATCAAGCATCTCTATTTTCCTCCTGCTCTGCTTCTTCAGCATCTAAAAACCGCTCAATTAATTCATATTCTTCCAGTCGCTGCCTGATAATCTCTGCCTCCGCTTCATCCTGCAGATCGTTCTCCGTCCGATCAGCGTCAGAAGAAGATGCTTCCCCGGAAACCGGAGGATCTGTTTCACTGTTCATGATCACATGATATGTAAACATACGCCTGCGTCAACAAATGGTGATCATCTCCACTTGATGCTGCATCCGATGGCATTGGCTTCCTGAATGGACGGAACCTCCCCCCGCACCACCGCCGCGATCGCATTGCGCAGGCTCTGATCGATCACCGCCGTCGCATCCTTCCAGTTGTCATCGATCCTCCCTTTGTATTGCAGTTCGCGCTTCTGATCGAACACGAAACAGTGTGGCGTGCAGAGGGCGCCAAAGGACTTCGCAACCTCCTGTGATTCGTCGTGACAATAGGGAAACTGAAATCCTTTTTCCTGGTACCGGACTTTCATCGCCTCAAAAGAGTCGTCCGGATATTTGGCTGAATCATTGCTGTTGATGAGAATGAACTGGACGCCTTCTTCATCAAAATGCTGTGCGAGTGCGACCAGACGGTCCTCATATGCCTGCGCGTACGGGCAGTGATTGCACGTGAAGATGATCACCAGCACGGGATCCTTGACCATGTGTGTGTTGATCACAAGCCCGTCGACGGAGGGAAGCTGGAAATGGGGCAATGGGGCGCCGAGGGCGAGAACTGACGAATTATCGTTGATCAGAACCATATGTAGTAAAGACGTATGAGAGAGCTTATCATGACTGACATTAATCGTTTATTTGTTTCTTCGTTTATTCGAACTACACGAACCCACGAATAAACGAAGAAACGAGAGCGTTCGAATCCCCAATCACTATCATTCTCCGTAAAAATCATGAATCGTCACTTTACAGCAACGGCATTCGTTATCGATTCAAAACAGAGAGTCCTCCTGCTGTGGCATAAAAGATTGGGAAGATGGATGCCCCCCGGCGGACATCTTAATGAGAACGAGACGCCCGAAGATGCCGCGAAGCGCGAGTGCAAAGAGGAGACGAATCTGGATGTTGAGATCATCGGTTCGGTGACGGACGGCGGAGAACCTGAACCTGACCTCTTCATCCTAAATCCCCAGGAAGGCCACATGCTCAAAAGACCGATCGCGATGCTGCTCGAAAATATTCCGGAGAGCAAAGAACGCGGAGAGCCCGCACATCAGCACATGGACTTCCTCTATCTCGCTAGACCCTTGAACGAAACCGACGCGAAGGAACTCGCGCCCGACGAGAGTGACGGGATGCGGTGGTTTATGCGGGAAGACATTCTGAACCTTGATGAACAGACGGAGATTTTCAGCAATGTGAAGGCGTATATTCTGGGAATACTGAAACCGTAGAATACGGAGGGAAATGCTAAGGAAAGCCAAAAAAGCTTCCCATTACCCAAAAAAGGGGTATCCTTCTGTTTATGCAGTGGAATGAATTTTGCAGCCATATCGGGCACCTGGGGCCGCGGCAACAGCAACGGGTCCGGCAGGCCTTTGATTTGGGCGAAAAAATGCATGCGGGGCAGAAACGCATGTCGGGCGAACCGTACTTTACCCACCCCATCGCGGTCGCGGACATGCTCGCGGACATGGGCGCCGATCCCGATACCATCATTGCCGCGCTGCTGCACGATACGGTGGAGGACACATCGCTCACGCTACGCGAGATTGAAAGCATCTTCGATGGCAGCGTCGGCATGTTGATCGAAGGCGTCACAAAACTTTCCGCAGCGGATGTTGCGGACCGGCCAAACCTCAACGAGCAGATCGAGACACTCAGAAAAATTTTCACGCTGATGGAACGCGACATCCGCATCATGGTGATCAAGCT
>CAYGGB010000219.1:0-1997 GCA_964349295.1 uncultured Candidatus Peribacteria bacterium
CTCTTTCGTTCAGAGAATATGCGTCAAAGTTTCCTCCTTCGCATTTGGGGCCTATGCAGATGTTCAAGGCGATAACACCGTTCATAAGCTCCATCTCGGATTTGGCCCGTATCTTCCCGAACTTACGTCCAGACTCATACGCCGGAAGGCATAACAACATAACAAAAAGACCAACCTGCGGCTGGCCTTATTTGTTTTTGTGTCTGCTCCGTTGCTATCAGCGACCCGTGGGTGCTGAGCGGGCGGAGAGTGTTACTCACCTGTCTATCGGCTGCGGTTTCTTGTTTACCCTCGGAACCACCCGATGTTGGTGCGCGGACCGTTCCCCGGAACGAATCGGCGGCTTGGCAGCTTTGTGACCCGCCTACGCTCGCCTGTGGGCGAGCTTCGGTGGGTAAATAGAGAGGATAGTGACCACGCACTGACTCCCTTGGGGGAAGCCGGATGCAATGACGATCGCTATACCCAGAAATGTGCAAAGTAATGCAATTCAGTGGCCGGGAGGAACGTTTGCGACCCCGAGCCAGGTAACCTAAGTGGGAACCCAGCGTCTAAGGGTGGCCACTATTCTCTCTACGAACCCCGCGTAGCTCCGAAGAGCGAAGTGGGGGTGTTGGTGATGTGAGGGAGCGAAACCGGAGGTGTTCCTGACCTGAGCGGATTGAACCTATCCTAGGCCGGTTTACTGCATACGCAATAAACTGAACTGCCGCGGTGGCAAGAAATGTGGTTGAATAGTTTTTTTGATCGATAAACTCCATGGAAATGCCGCATCTAGATTCAATTTCCTACAGTTGTATTCGGGTTGATTAAAAAGTTTATGCAAGCTTCTGCGCTTCAAACATGGTCGAGAATGTCTATTGAACTAGACATTTTTGAAGATTTCCCGTCACGCGCCAAAACTCATCCGGCGCGTGCAGGATCGAATTCATGAATGAGCTGAACCGACTTTAATAGATTTGCGGCAAGAAGATCATCAACAGAATTACTCCCCAGGCGGTCGCACAGACAAGAGAAGCACCTGCAGCGATATCCTTTGTCGCTTTGATGGCGGAGGTGTGAATGCTCTTGGAATGCAGATCGAAAGCGTCTGTGAAGTGTTCCAGAGCCGTATTGAGCAGTTCGATGGAGAGAAACACTGCTCCGGTGAAGATGACGGTTTCCCATTCGCGGGCGCTGAGACCCAGAAACCAGCCGAGAAGCATGGAGAGAACGTAGACGGCGCCGAAAGACTGCAGATTTCGTTCGGTGCCGAATGCGCGAAAGAGGCCGTCGAGGGCGTAGCGGAGGCTGGTGTAGTAGGAGGTCATTGGCAAAGCATACCAGAGCGCCCTTTCTGGGCGCAGAATTAAGAAAAAAGAATAAAGATTTGAACGTAGAATAAGTAACGCATTCCATCACCAATGCGCCCAGAAAGGGCGCGCTACGCCTTGATTCCCGGCACCGGGAACCTCCTGCACCACTCGATCACTTCACCATGCAGTGACGTGATTGCGCTGTCATCAGCACGCTTCTCAATGGCTTTGAGGATGAATCCGCCGAGGGTTTCCATATCGTTCTCCTTCATGCCGCGAGTGGTGATCGCCGGAGTGCCGAGGCGGACGCCAGAGGGGTCCATTGGCTTGCGGGGGTCATCGGGGATCATGTTCTTGTTGAGCGTGATGCCGACGCGGTCGAGCAGGTGTTCGACCTCTCCGCCGGGGAGGTCCCAGGATTTCACACAGTCGATGAGCATCAGGTGATTGTCTGTACCGTTTGTGACGAGTTTTGCGCCGTGATCCATGAAGAATTTGGCGAGGTGCTTGCTGTTTTTAATGATCTGCTTCGCATAGTCCTGGAATTCCGGTCGCAATGCCTCACCGAACGCAACCGCTTTGGCAGCGACCATCTGCATGATCGGGCCGCCCTGGAAACCGGGGAAGACCATTTTGTCGATCTTCTTTCCGAGTTCTGCTTCGCGACACAGAATCATCCCTCCGCGCGGGCCCCGCAGAGTC
>CAYGGB010000220.1:0-1997 GCA_964349295.1 uncultured Candidatus Peribacteria bacterium
GAACGAGACGTCCTCCCAGAAGGGATTCAACGTCGGTCTGCAGCTTCTTCAGCTTGTCCTCATCATCCGCGTAGAGCGTCACGTACATGCCGAACTGGAAGAGCTTCTCGCGCCCGCGGACAAGCAGGTCGCGCAGTTCCTCGGCATCCTGCAGTGCGGCTTCGATCGACGGATCGCGGACGATGCCACGTTGTTCGAGCATGCGGATGCTCGACCGCAGCTCCGCGACTTTCTTGCGGAGCATCTTCATGATGGCAACGTTGTTGGACGGGTAGATGAAGTGTGAAATCTCCATCGGTGCGTCAAAGTTCACCAGGTGCGACATCCAGTTGGGATAGATGTAGTTGGGCCAGTTGTAGACGTAGAGCGTGCGCGAACACACATCGCCCAGAACAACCTTGTTCCGTTTCACCTCCATCGCCGACGGCGCAATGAGATCGAGTATCTTCTGCAGGCCTTCCTCGTACAGCTTGAGTGCCTGCCGTTCCGAGCCTGTCAGTTTTTCGGATTGATTCTCGTTCTTCACGATCGTCTCCACGCTTCTGTGCAGACCAAGAAGATCGTCGATCGCGAAGAGCATGGGGTTACCGGCGTCTGGCGATTCGGGGTTGGGAGCGGGGACGGGGACGATGGCAGCTGCGGGGGCTGTCGGGTTCGGGTTCGGGCTCGGGGACGGAGCTGGGACGGGGACGGAGGTGGTGAGAGGGGTATCGGGCACGGTTTTACTGTTTGGGGAAATCAAGTAATTATAGCGGAAAACCCGCTTTCGGGCAATCGCCGCAGGATCACTATTTTCACGTATACCCGCGATTCAGGCATCTTTACAGGCCCTCGAAAAATGAGCCGCCGCTTCTCTTTCTGGCATTTGTTTTTCCCTGGATCACGCCCAGATCCTCCACGCCCGGCACATCCACCACCCGCAGGCCGGCGATCAGGATTTCACGGTTGCCGTTGAGTGCCGAGAGGCGCCCCTCCGCAATATCGAGAAGGTCTTCGAACGTCCGCTGGATGCTCTGGAGTTCGGTCAGCTGGGACTCCGTCTGGACCAGGGCCGTCTGGGCAGCGGTGAGGTCTTTTTGCCGTTCCTGTGCGGTGGCAAAATCTTTGTCGTTGATCGCGGTTTTCACTTCCCTGTTGAGACCCGATATTGTGGTCTTCTGTTCCCGCTGGGTGGCCTTGAGACTGGCGATCTGCTCTTTGACGTCGGCAGTCCTCCGGGTGCTGCGCTCCGTGATATTGCTGAGCCCCGTGATGTAGGCATCGAGCGTTTTTGCGCGGTCGTCGCTGCGGTTGAGGAGATCGGGAACATTCACATGCAGCACCGCACCGAATTCATCGAGCAGAGAGTAGAGCGTGTCGACGTTTTCCCCGGTGGGAAGGGCATGCAAGAGGATCTGCGCGCTGATGCCGTCCATCGCCGCGGTCACGGGAACGTCCGATCCGTCCGCCAGGAACATGCTGGTGTAAATACTCAGGAGCGCTGCCGGCCGGACTTTGGGTCGTACGGTTCTGAGCAGCGTGAGACTGAAGGCAATGGAGTTGCGCGCCGCTGACACCGTGACAGACGCCCCCTGCCCGGCCGCACTGTTCTGCGATGGCTGTTCAGCGGATTGTCCGCAGGCTCCGAGAGCGAGAGGAATCACGAGAGACGCGACGATGAGCGTTCGACGGAATTTCATGGGTGTTACGGAAAGTATACCAGAAAACGCACAGTTTTTCCAGTGAAATTTTGGCAGTACGAAGAGGAAAAAGCGTGGTCGTGAGGTAGGGAAGTGTTCAGAGCTGTATGCAGGAATGGTTCGCAGTGCACGGCAGTTCGACTCGCTGCGGCTCGCTCACTGTCATTCACCTCGGCCCTGCTGATCAAAAGGTGGCCCGAGCACCGCAGTGCGAGGACCATGAGCGAGGCTCCCGCAGGGGCCGAGTCGAATGGTGGACGTTCGTGCACACAAATTGTGTTCAAAACATGAGGAATTTCTGTATGCAAGATCAAATTA
>CAYGGB010000221.1:0-1991 GCA_964349295.1 uncultured Candidatus Peribacteria bacterium
ATGTAAATATTTGTCAATATTGTCCCTCCTCCCACCCCCTGTCTGCCCCTCATTGCGCCGTTTCGATGCTTTCGGTACTATCGCTCTCAATTTCAAAGACTTGTGACCGACACAGTTCCTCACACCGGCAAAAAGAAGAAAAGTGGCTGCCGCGGCTGCATGCGCGGCTGTCTCTGGTTTCTGTTTGCGTTGCTGCTGATCGGGGGAATCTTTGCCGGACTCCTGTTCCGCATTCCGCAAAAACTTGGCATCGTTCCTTCTGCGGCCGAGCGTGTCTTCAGCCAGACGCCCGATCGTGAGGGTGCAAAGACGATGCTTGCCGAGGCCAAGACGGCCGGCCTCAATACCCAGGGGATCGTGCTGTACGTGTTCCCCATCGGTGACGGTTCCGAAAGCGTGGCAGTCGCAACGCTTGATGCGCGGCAGGGTTTTACATTCGGGGAGACCGGTGAAGCCGATCCCATCGCCAACGTGATGATCAAACTCATGAGCGGTCCGTCGGTCAGGGAGCTCGGCGTCAGGCGTCTGGGGATTTCGTACATCAGTCCGGAGGGCAGCACGTACATGTCGTTCACTGCATCGTCGGAGGTCATCGCGTCGATGGCGGCCGGCAGGATGACACTCGCGCAGTTTATGGATGCTGTCGACGGTGATATCAATTTCCCTGCAATGATCAAACACGATATCGATTCCTTCAAAAATCTCTGATGAACAAACGTCTCCTCTCCCTCACCGCGCTCCTCCTCCTTTCCCTGCCACTTGTGGCCTGCCAGAAGACCGATACCGATGTCGTCGTGGACTTTATGAACGAATGGATGAAGGAGAGAGGCGTTTTGGATGAGAACGGGAAGCCGACAGTGAAGGCGGGACTCGTAGCGACCGGTTTTGGCACCACGGACGATCCCGTGGTGGATGCCGCCGTGCAGGGAGGGATGGTCGTCAAAGATATGAATGACATGGATGCGATCGTGAAGAAGGCGGGCCAGGATCTTGCGAGATCCGATACCAAGGCGGCACTGGAAAAAATGAACGTCGCAATCAACGCCCGTCCGAACGATTGGGCATACCGGAACCGGCGGGCGACGGTGTATACCGAGATGGGCGATACCAAAGCGGCGGAGAAAGATTTTCAGGCGGCGCGCGATGGTTGCGATGGCAACACGCGGTGCCTGACACTTGTCGAGAAGGACCGAAAAAACCTTCTGCAGAAGCCCGACATGGGACTCTGATCACCGGTTATCTGCACTGCACGATGCGCCGGAGGGTCATGAGAGATCCCCGGAAAACGCCCTCCTCCGCGATCACCCGCTTGCCGTACTCGGAACAGGTTTCTGCGTGCACGCACACTCCACCCGGAAAAAACCGTCTGAGTGGACCGTGATCAGGAGAGATCGTTTTCTGATACACGGTGATCAGTGCGCGGGCCAGCGTGCGGGGGAGAGATCTCATCAGGAAAAAAGATGTTCTTCTGTCAGGCAGCCTTCTTCTTGTCGTCTTTTTTCATCGAATCGGTGAGCGATTTTGAAGCCTCTTTGGCTTTCGAGAAGAAGCTGCCCAGCCCCTGTTTGGCGGTGGCTATCGTCTTTCCTGTCAAATCTTTGGCTTTCGACAGGCCTTCCTGGATTTCCTCACTATGCACCCATTCGTGAACGGCCTTGCCGATCTTCTCCGAATCCCGGCCAAGGTACCGCGTGAGGATCTGGATGGTTTCCTCGGGATTTCTGGCTTTCCCCAGATCTTCCCGAAGTTTCTTGTTCGAGAGGATATACCAGGCAGCGGTACTGCCGATGGCGCCGACAAGCAGGGAAAATTTCTTCATGGGGGACAGTATACAGGAATTTGTAGATTACGCAAGCTCTTTGAGGAAAAGACTCCGATGGATCGGTGTCATACCATGTTTACGAATAGATTTGTAGTGTTCCGGGGTGCCGTAGCCCTTGTGGTTCAAGAAGCCATATATCATTATCCCGTGCGCGCCAGTTGTTCCACTT
>CAYGGB010000222.1:0-1964 GCA_964349295.1 uncultured Candidatus Peribacteria bacterium
ATCTCGATGAAGCACGGCATCATGAAGGCCGTCGACGCCGTGGCCGCCGATCTGGAGAAGCAGAAGAAGACGATCTCCACGAAGGAGGAGTACGCCGCAGTCGCCACAATCTCGGCTCAAGACAAAGAAGTCGGCAAGATCATCTCGGAAGTTATGGACCAAGTTGGCTCCGATGGCGTCGTCACCGTTGAGGCCGGCCAGACGATGGGCCTTGAGAAAGAATATGTGGAAGGCATGCAGTTTGATTCCGGTTACATCTCGCCGTACTTCGTCACTGACGCGGGTCGGATGGAAGCCATCTATCAGAACCCGTACATCCTGATCACAGACAAGAAAATCAGTTCGATCCAAGAGATTCTTCCAGTCCTCGAGGCTCTCGCTCAGAAAGGACGCAAAGAAATCGTCATCATCGCTGAAGGTGTGGATGGTGAAGCGCTCGCAACACTTGTCGTGAATAAAATACGCGGCACGTTCTCAGCCATCGCCGTGAAAGCACCTGCTTTCGGTGACCGCCGCAAGGAGATGCTCAAAGACATTGCAATCCTCACTGGAGGCCGTGTGATCAGTGAAGAAGTAGGTCTGAAACTTGAGAACACGAAGCTGGAGGATCTCGGCCAAGCCGGCAGAATCGTCGTCACGAAAGACAACACGCTCATCGTGAATGGCGCTGGCAACAAGAAAGACATCGCCGCGCGCATCGAGGAGATCAAAGCGAATATCGACCAGACCAAGAGCGACTTTGACCGCGAGAAACTTCAGGAACGCATGGCCAAACTGTCCGGAGGCGTTGCGGTCATCAAAGTTGGTGCCGCCACGGAAGTCGAACAGAAAGAGCTCCAGCACCGCGTCGAAGACGCTCTCTCCGCAACCCGCGCTGCAGCGGAGGAAGGCATCGTCGCTGGAGGAGGCGCTGCACTTATCCATGCGCTAAAGTGTTTGGATAAAGTAAAAGGTCACACAGAAGATGAGCAAATCGGTATCGATCTTGTGAAGATGTCACTCCCCTACCCGCTACGCAACATCGCACAGAACGCGGGACTCGAGGGCTCGGTGATCGTCGAACACGTCAAGCAGTCCAAGGACAGCAAGATGGGCTACAACGTCGTCACTGAAAAAGTAGAAGACCTCGTTGCCGCAGGCGTGATCGACCCGAAGAAAGTCACGCGCTCAGCGCTGCAGAACGCAGCCTCTGTTGCTGCCATGTTCCTCACGATCGAAGTTGGTATCGTCGATGCACCGAAGAAAGAATCTGCTATGCCGCAGATGCCAGGAGGCGGAGGGATGGGAGGAATGGATTTCTAGGACTTTCCTCACCTTAACCCCTCGTCTATGGACTCCACCCAAATTCAGCAGAAATGCGAAGAGTTTCTGCAAAGTCTCCCGTTCCCTGGCTTCATCGTCATCGGACTCCAGACTGATCCCGAGAATACGCAGGTGACGTACTCACTGAATAAAATGCCGCTCAAGGGAGCCGTGAAGTCGCTGACGCATACGCTGAATGATTTGATCTCGAAGATCTAACCGAACGTTCACTCAACCCTTCCTATCCGCCAAGGCGGAAAAGGAGGGTTGAGGTACGTTGATTTGTTACTTCTGCACTGTGAACGTCTTTGGCAGCGACCATGCGGAGAATTCAGCGCCACCGATCGCACGGATCCAGACTGTGTAACTTGCTCCCGGCGTCAGCGGGGAACTCAGCTGATAGGAAGTAGCAGTACCAGCGACCGCTACAACCTTCTCGACTCGCCACACCGTATTGTTCTGCAAGAAAAACTCATAGGAACCAGCTCCTGGAACCGCCTGCCAAGAAACAGTTGGCGTACGAAGCGTCGGCGACACCACGGGATTGATCGTCGGCTTTACCGTTGCAAGATTGCCACCGATATTTTCCCCATGCGTGCCGACACTGGCCACAAACCCAAAGCCCTTCGACCAGAGAGAAAGCTCCTTCATCGGAATTCCGA
>CAYGGB010000223.1:0-1956 GCA_964349295.1 uncultured Candidatus Peribacteria bacterium
GATTCATCATGCCCGTGCCACCGTCATCCCCATCACGATCCATCATCGGGCATTCATCGCCCATCATGCATTTCATCCGTGAGCCCATCATCGAGCCGCCGCTCCACGGCGCGCCTCTCACGCCGATGGTGAGAAGACAGGCAATCGTGCCGATGACAGCCAGCGTGATACCCCATGTTTTCAGTTGGCCGTGATTCAGCGTTTTCGCCGCCCACAGAATGAGCAATATGACGCCGACGAAGAAGAGAATAACGGAGAGGACGTGTACTCCCCAAAGCGCGGAAAGGCCTACGCCCGTGCCGGTGGTGTTCATCATGCCCATCATAGAAAAGGAGGGAAAAAGTATTATCGGCTCGAAAGGCCGATAGTGCGGATGATCTCCGCAATAAAGCCGTCGTAATCTTTCTCCTTCTTCATTTTCTGCTTCGCGCATATTTGCAGATGGCTTTCCAAGACCCGCCCCTGGACATGCTTGACGTGACCCTGCAGCGCCAGGAGATTTTCCAGGGTATGCGGACAATATTCGTCGTTCTCGATCATCGCGTGGACCTTTTTCGTCAAACCCTCGATCCTCTTGATGCCTTCAAGCGCCTTCTTCTTATAGTCTGCTCGCATATGATAGGGGTAGGGGGTACGGGTAGTATGCTCCCCGCATGAACATTCGCAAGGGATTTTCAAAGAATTGATTTGCGTGCTACGAATCGAACCGATAGTTGGCTTCGCGTGGAGGAGAAGTGAATGGTTCGACGTGGTTCATGCGATGCGCACCTGCGGCTCTACTTATAGAGCAGTACTGCCGGTTGCGTGCGCACTAGCACACGACATACGTACTGACTGTTGCAGGGAATGGTATCCACCTGGATCCCCGGCGCGAGGTCTCGGCCATATTGAAGACCCTGTGCCTGAATAAAGAGAGGATCGGTTTTGAGGAACCCAACGGCGAGAGAGGCATCACTGTCAATGAGTCTGCCCCGGAGCGCGAAACGCTGCGTGCTGTCCCGATGGATGATCCTATCGATATTCGTGAATGAGAGACTATCCGCCGTTGATGTCGCATACGCGACTCGCGTAAGACTTCCATCGGCATTCACCGTGCTCAGCGTGTAGTCGGAGCCGAACGAGAGATTCCCCTGCTCTGCGTGGAACTTCACCGTCGACAGCACGATATCCTCATTGGCCGCCGTCGCGACGAACGACAGCAGCGTATAGGGAACTGTTCCGACAATCTGCCGTGTTGTTGCCGTCGCGACTTGATCGATCCGGAGGGCTCCCCGGACGGGAGTTCCGGTGTGGGAGTAGGAGGATAAGGAGGACGATCGATGCGACGGCCGCCGGAAGACGACGGAAGCGGATGATGGGAATGTTCCTCGATTGGATCGTTGTTCCTTCCGCAGCAAGATGCGCTGCGCGAACGACGAAGAACCGTTCTGAGAATTCGCAACAGGCTCCGGCGTCGCCGCGGATGCCATAGATACGAATACAAGACCAAGAAGAACGCTCGCGATTCTTTTCATAGATTTGTCTTCACTTTATCATGAGATGGCTCGACGCGGTTTATGCGATTAGAACGTATGGAGGTTCTATGCCTCTGGCGTAAGTGTGGGTCCATATTTATCAGGATTATTTCGTAAATTATCTTCAGTTGTTTCCCAACCACAAAAACGAGGGTCATTATGAATTATCTGTTGAAAATGTTTTTGTAAGCGTCGGTAAACTTTTTGCGTGATCGGTCTCACATTTAAATTTGGATATTGATTTCTTAGGAGTTCCAACTTAACGCATCCTATCGGATCTTCTGCAGGATGAGCCAAAATTTCATGTACAATTAAATTCCCACGCGAATCGATAGAGATAAAATCTACTGTCAACTCAGTTTTTTTTATTGGGAATAATTCTTCATATTCCTTCGGAACCTCTAAATAAAATGCTTCTTTTGGAAGGAATGGTCTGTCGCAG
>CAYGGB010000224.1:0-1950 GCA_964349295.1 uncultured Candidatus Peribacteria bacterium
GCCCCTGATCCGTCAGGGGCTGTTTTTGCATTCCGGTTCAGGCACGGAGCTACAGCCGAACTAACGAATAAGCGAGTCTACAAACGGATTTTCGATCCCCGACCCGCATATATTTGACAACAGTTTTTACTCGGGTACTCTCCGGATCGTGAACACCGCCTACGTCCTCTCCTGCTCGCCTTCTTCCTCCTCCTGCTCGAGTGAGCAGAGGGTCGGTTGTAGGTAAAAGCCAGAGAGAACGCACCTGCACCACCCTCACCGACGAGGGTCTTTTTGTATCTACTTCTCCTTTCTCCAATGACTAATTCCAACGTTCTTGCCACCGAAGGTTTAACACTCACCGCTTCCAATGATGTTTCGCAGCAGGAAAAAACACTTGTAAAAAGAGCTGTAGACGACGTTAAAAAACGTCTGGCAGGATGCACCATAAATTTGGGCGAGAGTGATCTTCGGGGGGTGTCTGGAGTTCTTTTCGACGCCCTGGAAACTGAAGACCCCGCAAAGGCGGCTGCGCGGGTGGAAGAATTACAAAGAGAGGAGGCAGCTCTGCCGCCGGATATTCATTACGGTGTGCGGCACGCAATCAAAAAAATGATAAAGTATCTGCTTCAGGAATGAGGCCAGAGAGAAATGTCACGATCCAAGCTCCGTCAGCAATCTCCGGTTGATCTCCACCTGCTCCTCCAGCGACTTCATCGACACCCACTCGGTCGCGCCGTGCAGATCGCCGCCGGTGGGTCCGTACAGGAATGCCGGAATGCCGCGTGCGGTGAACGCGCGCGCATCGGATGAACCGCACTCACGGCGGATCGGGACCGGTGCGCCCGTGACGTCCTGCGCGATTCGTCTGATCGTCTGCACCATCGGATGATCGGGGCTGCAATACATGGGATCGGCAAATTCGACCTGCTCCACGCGGAATCCCGCCGGCAGAGATGCCGAAATAACACTCAAGGCCTTCTCGGGAGTGGCGATTATCGATGGCGGAAAGCGGATATCCAGCGTGCACGACACTTCGTCAGCAATGCGGTTCATTGCGTCGCTGCCGCGAAGCTGGGTCGGCGTCACGGTGACGAACCAGTCGCTGTCATCGCCGGGAGGAAATTTCTCCTGAAGGATGCGGATGCCCTCGAACAGTTTCGGCACCGGATTTTCCGACTTCCACGGATATGCGCTGTGTCCGCCTTTTCCCTCTGCTACGAGCCGGGCCCAGAGAGCGCCCTTGAGTTCGGTGACGATGCCGTCTGTCTCCCCTGTATCCGGAGTGAATGCGACAGGGGGCGTGCCGAGTGCTTTCCGTTCGAGCAGGGCAGGTGGTGTGTGTCCACCGGTTTCCTCATCACTGGTAAGGAGGATGCTGACCGGAGGATTTTTTCCGCTGTTGATGGCATCGCGGTATGCGATCAGAAATGCAAGGTCAGCACCCTTCATGTCTTTGACGCCGCGCCCGTACGCGCGATCGCCGTCGACGCGCAGCGTGAACTGATCATCGGACGCCGGAACCACATCGGTGTGGCCGAACCAGAGGAGCTTGGGATCCGGGTGGAGCAGGAGCAGATACGGGGAACTGTTCACCTCGCCGGTCACCGGTTCCACAGGGGCATTCGCAAGGAAGGTTTTCCTGATCCACTGCATACAATCCCCCTTTACGGTCGTATCCCGTCCCACGCTGCGGAACGCAATGAATGCCGCCAGTAGTTCCTGCAGTTCGGTCATGAAACGACTATACCAAAGAAAATTCCACGATCACAAAAAAACAACAACAAAACAACCAACATTCCCTTCTCCCCGCAGGGAGAAGGGCCAGGGATGAGGGCCATAAAAAAAGACGCCGCGCATTCCCGTAAGAGAACCACGGCGCCCATAGTCGGCGACACGACTACCTTTTCTTTTTCTTGGTCGCCTTCTTCTTCTTCGTTGCCTTCTTCTTTTTCTTCGTAGCCATAGAAG
>CAYGGB010000225.1:0-1945 GCA_964349295.1 uncultured Candidatus Peribacteria bacterium
TACCATCATCGTCGCGAGTCTGGATCCGGGCACGCGCAGCGCATCACTCCTCTCGATCCCGCGGGACCTGTATCTGTCCGCAACCAAAGAACTGCCACCGGGGAAAATCAATGCACTGTATTCCGTTTTCAAACGCAGGTACCGGACGGAGAACGGCGTCACTGCAAGCGGGGCGTCACTGATGGCAATGCGCAGCGTGGCCGATGAGATCGGCAGGCGTCTGGACATTCCCATTCACGGCATCGTCAAAGTGGATTTCACGGGTTTCGCAAGAGTTATTGATACGGTGGGCGGCGTGGATGTCGTCGTTCCCAGAAAAATCACCGACTATTCGTACCCCATAGAGGAGGGAATCGTCGGACTCTTTGAAATCGATGCGGGACCACAGCATCTGGATGGCGAGACCGCTCTCAGATACGCGCGCAGCCGCCATTCGTCCACGGACTTCGATCGCTCGGCCCGGCAGCAGCAGATTCTTAAGGCACTTTTGGAAAAAGTGCGGGGTCTGGGCATCATTCCGGGAGCGGAATCCGCGAAATCCATCCTGGAAGAAGTCCAGGGGCACTCGGAATGGACATTCTCACTTCCCGAACTCATCGGGCTGGGAGGACGCGCGCTGGGCGTCCGCTCCGAGAACATCATCACCATGCAGCTCAACACGCGCACGGGAGGTGACGCAACAGAGGCGGCTGCAGGAGGCTTTATTGCCGCTGCACCCTGGAATACGGGCACGGGTTCCGACCTCGTCCCCCTGTCGCTCGCGGTCAAAGATGATGACTGGGGTCAGCTGCGGTCACTCGCGCACATGATGTTCAGCAACAGAGAACTGTATCTCAACGACGCGCCCGTCGAAATTGTCGCGACCGGCGGTTCCGCACTGTCCGCATACCGGCTTCGCAACGAATTCCTGCGCTACGGCCTGGTCGTCACCAAAAAAACCAGGGAGAAGATTCCATCGGACACCGGTTCGTTGCTGCAGGCCTTCGGACCAGGCAGCGGATACGCCGCCGGCTACTTTGGGGACCTGCTCTCGCTGCCGGGAACCACACTACCGGACTCCGCCGGATCGGGGGCGCGTATCCGGATTATCCTGGATCCGCAGTACAGGTTCGTTCCGTTTCAGACGCTAATGGAACGTGCGGAGAACAATGCGCAGTGATGACGCCGTGATTTCACACAAGCGCCTCTTTTTCCGTTTTCTTCCACTTTTTCACTTCAGCTTCGCGCCGCCGGGCTTCGCCGAGCGTCTCGAATTCCTCATGATGAACAATGTTCACGGGCAATCGTGACCGCGTGTACTTTGCCCCTGTCCCGGCATTGTGCGCGGCTTCACGTTTGACCAGATCAACGCACGTTCCCGCATAGAGCGAGTCGTCGCTGCAGCGGGCAAGATAGAAATAGTGGGACATGGCAAGAGACGGTTACTCGGACTTGTCTATCCCGATCGTGATCATGGTCTGGCCATCGGCTGACTGGATCATCATGGTCACCACCTGATCCCCCTTTGTGGCCGACAGGATATTCATGTCAGCGGTCTGCATCGGCGTTGCTACCGCCCAGCTGTTGGATGCGAGCGTCTTTTTGTAAAAATCGAGGACCGTCTGCCCATTGTCTGTCGTGGACATCGCCACTGCCTTCCCTGGCTTCCCGGTCTGCGGATTCACGGATGCAGAAAACGTGATCGTCGCGCCGGCATATGCGGGAACATCCGCAGGCCAGTCCGCAGGCAACGTGTTGCTGCCGGCGTCATAGGTGCCCTCCGTCGTCTCCACGTGCATCGATCCGTCGGCATTGATGTTCACATCGGCGCTCCCTCCTGTTTCTTTCTCAATCTGACGTTCCATCATCTTCTCCGGTGCGGCACTGGAGCATGCGGTGAGCAGGGCGAATGCTGCTGCGAGAGACAACCGGGAGATGACGGAGAAACGCATGGAACAGAGGGGAA
>CAYGGB010000226.1:0-1943 GCA_964349295.1 uncultured Candidatus Peribacteria bacterium
CCTGACCTTCTCAAGCGATTGCCCTGTGTGATGGCTAAGTATCTCATTGAGCCTGTCGCGCATCTTCAGGATTTCCTCGGCCTCCTTCTCCAACCGCCAGAATCATTTGCCTGTAGACCGCAACACGTCTGCCGACAAGATGGGCATAGGCCGGCTTTTTGAATTCGGTTTCACACCAAAGAAGATCATGTTCGATATAACTTCCCTGCGGCTCAAAAATAGGAGACATATGAATCTTGAGAGATACATGCCTGCCGGACTTTCTCTCAGCAGGCTGAGGACGGGATCAGCGTTTCGAGAACTGCGGCGCTCTGCGTGCCCGCTTGAGACCCGGCTTCTTGCGTTCCTTGATACGCGCATCGCGGCGGAGGAATCCGGCACGCTTGAGATCGGGGCGGTAATCGGGGTTCAGGAGCAGCAACGCGCGGCTGATGCCGTGGCGCATGGCATCGGACTGGCCTTCTTTGCCGCCGCCCGAGACCATGGCTTCGATATCGACGGTCTTCGCGACTCCGGCAATCGTGAGAGGGGCCAGAGCATTCTCGACAGCATACACACCGAAGTAGTCCTTCATCTTCATGCCGTTCACTTTCACATCACCGGTACCGTCCTGGTACAGCTTTACGCGCGCGCGTGCTGTCTTGCGCTTTCCAAGGCCGGCGAGGTACGAACGTGTAGTGGTCATAAGAGAAATTGTAGGGGCATTGCATGCAATGCCCGAAGATCAAAGAGTATTCAAATCCAACGGCTGCGGCTTCTGGGGCGCATATTTATGCTCAGCGCCGACAATCACATGCATGCGCTTGAGCATCTGCGGACGAAGACGGTTCTTGGGCAGCATGCCGTAGACGGCCATCTCCATCACCTTCGCCGGCGTTTCTTCCATCATTTTGGCAAGACTCTTGATACGCGAGTGACCGAGGTAACCGGTGTGGTGGAAGTACGTCTTGCGGCGGCCTTTCTCGGGGCTCACGGCAAGCTTTTCGATATTGATGATGATCACATGGTCGCCGCACAGCTGATGGGGCGAGAATGTCGGGCGGTGCTTGCCGCGCAGAACGTGCGAGACTTTGGAAGCGATAAAGCCGATCGTCTGGCCATCAGCGTCGACAAGATGCCATTTCGGAGCCGATACTGGAGTGGTGGTGGTCTTCATGCTTTCGACGTAGAGGATTTTTCTTTGGTACCTTTGACAGCATTCGTTCCTTTTGTCGCTTTTGTTCCCTCTGTCGCCTTCACGGATGAAGGACCGACATTCGCATCAATCAACTCAAGAGTGACCATCTTCGCTCCATCCCCCTGTCTCGCTCCAAGAGCGGTCATGCGCGTGAATCCGGAAGAACGCTTGCTGTAACGATCCTTGAGGAGCTCCATGACCTTCCTGCAGGCATTCTTGTCGACCACGAACGCGTTGATCGCGCGGATAGCGTTGCGCGGATCCTTCGTCTTGGCGGTCGTGATGATCTTCTCCACGATCGGCTGCACGACTTCGGCCCGTTTCTTGGTGGTGCGGATCGATTCGTAGAGGAGCACGGACGTGACCAAGTTGCGCTGCATGGCCCTGCTGTACGCGGGTTTGTGACGGAGCCGGAGGCGGGAAACCTTGTGTCTCATTGGTCAGAGGAGTGGATAACGTGAGAGAGTAAGTGAGGTTGGGTCCTTCTCCTGTCGCAACGGGAGAAGGTGGCGCCGCAGCGCCGGATGAGGGCCTGCGCAGCGGGGCGGCGTAGACTACACCTCTATAGCGTCATCGGAAAGCTTCAATCCGCGGTCGCCGAGGATCTTTTTGACCTCATCGAGCGCTTTTGCGCCAAAGCCGCGGAAATTCTGGAGTGTGGCCTCGGTGCACTTGGTGAGCTGTTCGATGGAACCGACGCCCGCATTGATGAGGGCGTTGAGGGTGCGGGGCGAGAAGTTGAGGATTTCGATCGGCGTGTAGCTCT
>CAYGGB010000227.1:0-1939 GCA_964349295.1 uncultured Candidatus Peribacteria bacterium
CTCCCCCAGCCGACGATGACGAGGAGTTTCCGCCGCCTCCGCTGGAAGATGAATTATTGCCCCCGCCTCCTCCGCTGCTCGATGATGAACTGTTTCCGCCCCCACCTGCCGATGAACTGCTGCTGGAACCACCACCCCCCGGTGCTGCCAGGAGACAGTCGGTCGTCGGCGCACTGCTGTTTCCACCTCCTCCTGCTGAACCGCCGCTGGTCTGCGTAATTGTCACGTTATTCACTGCCGATGCGTTGATGCATGTTTCGACCGTTGTCTGCGAATCCAGATCGATCGTCAGTGAATTATTCCCGCCGCTGGCCTGTGATACCGTCAGGTCATTGCCCGAATCGGCGTTGATGTCGCTCTCCACATCGGTCGTCGCTGTCGCGTCAGATGTGATGTCCTGATTCACCTGACCTCCTCCGGCTTCCTGCGTGAGATCCACGGTGTTGATCGCATCAGCGTCGATCGCGCTGTCGACGTCTGTGCTGCTGTCCATGCCGATGTCGGCGTTTGCGTTTCCGCCGCCGGCGTCCTGACTCAGATCAAGAGTGTTTCCCGAGTCTGCGTTGATCTCTGAATCCACCCCGGTGTCCGCTTCTGCGGTCGAGTCAATGGTCTGGTTTGCCTGGTCGCTCCCCATTGCATCCTGCACCGCATTGATTGTGTTCTCCGTCAGCGCATCAATCACGCTGTCCACCGTCGTCTCGCTTCCGAGATCGGTTGTGGCATCGATATTCCCTTCACCGTCCTGCGTTATGGTCACGGTATTGCCGGATGTAGCGTTGATGACGCTTTCGACGACGGAACTGCCCGACGTACTGATATCCGCCTCCTGGTTACTTTCGGCAATTGCCTGCCCAACCGCCAGAAACGCAGTCGGCAACGGCACGAGGGATATGATCGCGATGATTCCAGTGACGGCCCGGGCGGTACGAACGGAATGCTTCATACAGGCAAGGGGAAGAGATGTACTCCCCGCATGACGCACGACATGCGTTGCAGTGACAAAAAAACAGACTTTTTCGCCTCTCCCGCCGCTTCATCACAATAGACATGGTTCCGCAGGCCGGCATTAATCATGTCTTAACACCGCGCTCATAGAGTCTGCATTGTCGCGACCGACACTTTTACTTCTACTTATTACCCACCACTTCTATGAAGAACAAATTCGCACTCGGGGCCATCGCAGGGATGTCCACACTCGCTCTTGCCGTGCCGGCGATCGCACAGATCGCGGGAGCACAGACAGCCGCATCCTCATCGGCGACGGGGGTCTCCGATACCGCCACTATCTTCAGGCCTGCGCCGAAGCAGATGACGGTCGAAGAACTCATTGCGCGGGATGACGCCTTCCTTGCGAACATCGACACGTTTGTCGCTCTCCAGAAAAGCGCAATGATGACGCACAGAGCTGCACTTGCCGCCGCCGCGTCCATCACGGATACGACGGAGCAACGCGCAGCCGTCCGCGCAGCCCATGAGGCCATGCGCACGACGATCCAGGGTGCCATCGCGGCAAATCCTGATTTCCAATTCATGATGAAGCCTTTTGGCGGACACGGCGGACGGGGTGGTCATCATGGACACAAAGGGCCGAAAATGATGCTCCTTGCGGAAAAACTCGGCATGACCGAAGCCGAACTGAAGGCCGCGATTGACGGGGGAAAGACGATTGAGCAGATCGCTGCGGAAAAGGGGATCACTCTTCCGGCCCATCCAGCATTCGGAGAAAAAATGATGGGAAACCCGGCGTCATCTGCGCAGTAACACCGATCACACCACCGGCAGGGGGGACAAAACAAGGAAGGGGCCGCTGAGCGGCCCCTTTTCTTTTTCGCCATAATTGGACCGGAAATCCGGATTTATTTTGCGACCACCAGCTTGATGTTCACGGGCACACGCGGCTCCAGCAGTTTCTCGCCGTAGCTGTCGTTGCCGACGC
>CAYGGB010000228.1:0-1934 GCA_964349295.1 uncultured Candidatus Peribacteria bacterium
GTCCAGTACGACACCACCATCAACGATTGGCACACGTGCCCTGAGGACGGTCGCATCAATGCCAGCAACCCCTGCAGCGAGTACATGTTCCTCGATAACACCGCGTGCAACCTCGCGTCCATCAACCTGCTCAAATTCTACGACAAAGAGCACCGGTCATTCGAGATCGAGCGCTTCATCCATGCCGTGCATCTCTGGACGGTCGTCCTCGAAGTTTCCGTCCTCATGGCGCAGTTCCCAAGTCGCGAGATTGCCGAACTCAGCTACAAGTTCCGCACGCTCGGCCTCGGCTACGCCAACCTCGGCGCGATGCTGATGCAGATGGGCATTCCATACGATTCTCCCAAGGGCCGCGCGATCTGCGGCGCCATTACCGCCATCATGACCGGAGAGAGTTACGCGACCTCCGCGGATATGGCAGCATTTCTCGGCGCGTTCCCCGGTCACGAGCCCAACAGCGGCCACATGCTGCGCGTGATCCGCAACCACCGCCGGGCAGCCTACAATGCCCCCGCACGGGAGTACGAGAATCTCCACGTCGTTCCGGTCGGCATCAATCCTGCTGACTGCCCTGAGCCGCTCCTGCATGCCGCCAAAGAGGCATGGGACCGCGCGCTCGCAAAGGGCGAGAAGTACGGTTACCGCAACGCGCAGACCACCGTCATCGCGCCCACGGGAACCATCGGTCTGCTCATGGACTGCGACACGACCGGTGTCGAACCCGATTTTGCTCTGGTCAAATTCAAGAAACTTGCCGGTGGCGGCTACATGAAGATCGCCAACCAGTCGGTCAAGCCGGCGATGAAGGCACTCGGCTACAGCGAGGCCGAAGTACAGGACATCATGAAGTACGTGATGGGAACGCTGAGCCTGGAAGGCGTGCCGCACATCAACCGCGCCAGCCTCAAGCAGAAAGGATTCACAGACGAAGACATCGCGGCGGTCGAAAAGACCCTGCCGTCGGTTTTCGAGCTCGGATTCGCATTCAATAAATGGACGCTCGGCGAGAAGACCATGGAGCGCCTGGGTTTCACCAAAGAACAGACATCGGACTTCAATTTCAATCTCCTCCGCGCGCTCGGCTTCACTCCCGAACAGATCGAGGAGGCCAACGTCGCCATCTGCGGTCACATGACTGTGGAAGGTGCACCGCTCCTCAAAGACGAACATCTCCCGGTCTTCGACTGTGCCAACAAGTGCGGCAAGATCGGACGCCGGTTCATCAGCGCCGAGGGTCACATCCGGATGATGTCGGTGAGCCAGTCGTTCATCAGCGGAGCCATTTCCAAAACGATCAACCTGCCGAACGAAGCGACGATCGAGGACGTCAAGAATGCGTATCTGCTCAGCTGGAAGCTCGGGATCAAAGCCAATGCGCTGTATCGCGACGGGTCAAAGCTGAGCCAGGCACTGAGCAATAAATCGGACACGAAAACAGATACCAGCGCAGGTCTTCGACCTGCAGATACAGAAATCAAAACCATCGAGAAGATCATCATCAAAGAAGTTCCGCGGCGCCGAAAGCTCCCCGACGAGCGTCTGGCCATCGCCCACAAGTTCAGCATTGCCGGTCATGAGGGCTACATCCACGTCGGTATGTACGAAGACGGTGCACCGGGTGAGATTTTCATCAAGATGAGCAAAGAAGGCAGCACGCTCAGCGGCGTCATGGACACGCTGGCGATCTCTCTCAGTATGAACTTCCAGTATGGTGTGCCGCTCGAAAGTCTCTGCGAAAAACTCGTCGGCGCCCGATTCGAGCCGATGGGGATGACGGCCAACAAAGAAATCCCGATCGTCCGCTCCGTCATGGACTACCTCGGTCGCTGGCTTGCGCTCAAGTTCCTCACCAAGGACAAGGCGAAGAAGTTCCACAACGGTGAGCTGGTCGACAAGGCCTACAGCGTCGGCAGCAAGAGCAAAGAGGCGTTCGC
>CAYGGB010000229.1:0-1932 GCA_964349295.1 uncultured Candidatus Peribacteria bacterium
CACTGCGCTGGCGGGCACACCAAGTGCTCCATGGCGGAGCACGATGCTCAGGGCATGGTGTAAAAACCATTGCCCTCAACCGACAAGCGCTACGGTTGTAAATTGCTAGCGTTTCGCAGCACTCACTCGCTGTTCAGGACGACCCCCGGCTTCGGCTGGGGGTTTTTCATGCGTGAATTTGCAATCAGAAATTCAGATTTTTCACTGTTCTGTTATATCCCCTCCGACGCTCATCACGGATCAACCGCAGAACATCCTTGATATCTCTTTCAGGTTCTTCGAACTGCTGCTGTACGGGAGCTGTAATTTTTTTGGGAGCCTGTAGAGGCAACGCAAAACGCGGCATAACTTTCTCCCATGTATCCTTCAGGGAAAACCCTGCGTCAATCAATTCCTCGGCTTCCTCCGTGAGACCGTGCCGTTTCAGCGCCAACCAGAAGGTGGCTTCGTCCACGACGGGTTCCGCCTGTGGGATATCAGGAGTCTCGGACATGGGAACGGATGATAGGCATATTCCGTTCCGGTACAAGACAGACTGCTTTTAACACAACAAAACCGCCCCACCCGAAGGTGAGACGGTCTTTGCCTCTTCCTTGTTTCAGAAGATCAGTGTTAGGTACGCAAATTTCGCGTTTGCTGTCCGTATGTCAGCCGCATCCAGAGACCAAGACTGACCACGACGATCAGCATTGGCATGAGATTGAAGGCCAACTCGCTCAGGGTAAACGGAATACCATGGCAGACCACGAGAATGCTGCCGACAAGACCAGCAACTCCCCAGATGAGAAACGCAGCTGCCGTTGCCAGCAACGCGAACCGCAGAGGATTCCGCTCGGCCAGCCACAGGTAGACGAGAGTGCACGCAGGGAGCACCACCCCAATTGCCAGCAGAATGAACGCTGCCGTCACGGGATGAGGCCCACTGAGCAGACCTTCTTCGGATTGCAGCCACACTGTGACAAACATCTCCGGCAAGAAGAATGCCAAAGAGGCGAGAAACAGAGCACCAGGGACACGCATAACACTAACCTCCGCGAAATTGAGAAAGGGCGAAAACCAGCACCGACAACATGTCGATGTACCGGTCTCCTATAGAATACCGGAGTAAAGAATACTGTCCATCATACTGTTCATCTATTTCTATGAAACGCCTCATCATCAACGCCGACGACTTGGGGGTGAACGCACCACGATCCCACGGCATTTTCCAGTGCTTCGAATTCGGCATTGTGACTAGCGCAACGCTGATCTGCAACGGCAGCGATGCAGACCGGTCGGCGAAGCATGCGCGGGAGAGGAAGCTGCCGACGGGATTGCATTTGAATCTGACAGATGGCGCACCGATCAGTGATCCGAAGGATGTGGAGTCGCTGCTCCAGTCATCCGCAGGAGAATTCCGCGACCGCAGGCTCCAGCGACGGGCAATGGACGAAGGCCAGATCGATGCCGTCCACGTGGAACGCGAGATTCGCGCGCAGATCGAATGGTTTCTGGATCATCACGGCGGACCCACGCACCTCGACAGCCATCATGCCGTGCACACGCACCCGTTTATCGTTCCTCTCCTGATTCCCATTCTCCAGAGATACGGCATCCGCTTCGTCCGTATTCATGAGGATCTGCTGCCACCATTCGGCTTCCAGATACCAGAAGATCACGCTACGACTTTGCAGAAAATCAGCGCAGAAGCGGCAGCCGCTCGCTCATTCTTCGCCGCCGAAAGTATCGCATCCACAGATCACTTCCGCGGCCTCGCGCTCTCCGGGAACGCCTCCGCCAAAAATCTCCGTCACATCCTCACGCGACTTCCCGAAGGCACGACCGAACTGATGGTCCACCCCGGCAGCATGACGCCGATCGGAACGCCGTTCGATCTGGACCCGCAAAGACAGACGGAGTTGCAGATGCTGACAAATGCAGACGTACGGGAGG
>CAYGGB010000230.1:0-1930 GCA_964349295.1 uncultured Candidatus Peribacteria bacterium
AAAGAGGCCTGTCATCCCGAGTAGAAATTGTCGCAACAATTTCGTACGAGGGATGGCAGCAATACGACCCTTACTGCAAAAAGAACACCAAGCACGCCCCCGCCGCCACCGATGTATCAACTCCCTGACTGATCGTTCCCAGTTTGTCCTGGCCTTTGCCGTAGCAATCGGTGCCGTTGTCGAGATTGCCGAGCGCATTCTCTTTGCCGTCCTGCAGCATCATCCGGCCGTTTTCGCCTTCCACGATGGTTCCGAGATTTTTCCCTGTGTCATCCCGGACGATGTTGCCCCGCACTTTCCCCCGTTCCGTTCCGCCTGCGTTCACAAATGTCGCGCTCTTCGGGCCCTGTACCGTGATGGTGCCGACGACCTTTCCGTTGCTGTTGGTGATTTCCAGTGCTGCGCTCTTGCCGCACGCCGTGAGAAGCAGAAGACCGGAAACGGAGAGAGGCAGAATGAAGCGGTACATGATGCGGACATGGGAAGAGGTACTGCATGCTCAAGGCGTGCATCGGGCCAATCGTACTGGTGTTTATGACGAAAGCAAGTTTTCGTTGAGCCCATCCCACCGGTCATTCTCCGCGAGCTTGTTCGGGATTTTTTTTCCGCACCGGACACACACATGAATGACCATCCATCCTTTTTTCCCCGTCTGATCCAGGCCGACAGGTTCCATCATTCCCTTGCAGAGTGAAGCACGGTCGCCAGGACCTTCGTCATCCACATGTTTGCTCCACAGGCAGTGCGGACAATGATTCCTGTAGGTTCCGCGAATCAGTGGCGTCACGGGTGCGTCACAATGCTCACAGGTGAAAGGTTCTTCGCGGGCGATGAAAGGCATAGAGAGACATGCAATCAATGAAGGAGTTCTGCTTCACACGCATCAAAAGCGTCTTCGTATTTGTCCTGTTCGGTTTTCCCGTTCATTCGCGAGAGAACGAGGCGGAATTTCCGGGACCAGGCATTGAGTTCTTCTGTGGTCCATTGTGAAACGGAAGGATAGGGAGAGAGTTCGTTTGTGGTTTCCCGTGTGTCATCCTGCACGGCATTTTTTTGCGGGATCTCCCGCTTGAGATGGGATTTTATCCAATTTTTCAAAAGACGGGATCCCCGGAAGCTGTTCGTTCTCATAATGGCATCCGGAAATTTCCCTTTTCGTTGCGGCCGTTCCTGGAAAGATATTGTTTCCATGGCTGGAAATATTACACGTTGAATCTGAAATGCATAACGTCCCCGTCCTGGACAACATAGGTCTTCACTTCCTGCCGCATTTTCCCTGCTTCTTTGGCTTTAACTTCGGAACCAAGTTGAACAAAATCGTTGTACGCTATTGTCTCGGCGCAGATGAATCCTTTCTCGAAATCTGTATGGATCACTCCGGCAGCCTGGGGCCCGGTCCAGCCTTTGTGGATCGTCCATGCGCGAACTTCTTCCACTCCCGCAGTGAAGTACGTGATGTAGCCGAGACGGTGGTACGCGGCGCGGATCAGGCGGTCGAGTCCGGATGATTCGACGCCGAGATCTTTCAGGAACGTCTTCGCTTCCTCCGGCGTCAGATCCTGCAGATCCTCTTCGATCTTCGCAGAGATCGTCACGAGTTCAGCTTCGGGTGGAAGGAGCAGACGCTTGCGGGCTTCCTCGACGCTCAAAGACTTCATCTGTTCTTCCGATGCATTGGCGGCGAAAATCACGGGCTTGAGCGTCATTAACTGCATCGTGTCCGCAATCGGTTTCTCATCTTTATCGAATGCGACAGAGGATGCGGCTTTGCCTTGTTCGAGAGCCGCTTTGATTTTCTCTGCGAGCGCGAGTTCAACTTTCGCGTCTTTATTCCCCGTCCTCGCTCCGCCTTGCACGCGATCAATCCGCTTCTTGATCGTTTCCAGATCCGCAAGCGCGAGTTCCGTCTCGATGATTTCCCGGTCACGCT
>CAYGGB010000231.1:0-1924 GCA_964349295.1 uncultured Candidatus Peribacteria bacterium
GATCATTGCGGCGCTGCAGGAGATGAAAACGAAGCTCTAAGAATCCGAAGAATCCGACGCAACCGAGGCAACCGAGGATAATCCTCGGTTTCTTTGGTTACTTCGGTTGCCTCGTTTGCTTTCCGCGCATCCACTCCGCCCCCGTCATCGGCTTTCCTCCCGCGGGCTGAACTCGTACAAGATGCAGTATCGTTCCGTTGGCGCAGGGCAGAGCCGCCGAGTCCATCGTCGGTTCCAATGAGGTTTCGAGCAGTTTGAGCAGATGTTTGTCCACGATCAGCGTGACGCCCGGCCACGGCGACAGTCCCCGGACTTTCCGGTCGATGTCGGCGGCAGCAAGAGATGTATGGTCGAGCTTTCCGTCGTCGCGCTTGAGTTTGTGACAGACGGTGATGCGGCTCTTGTCCTGCTCCACCGGTTTGAGAGGGGACTTTAGTGTTCTGATCAGGAGATCAGCTCCCATGGGTGCGAGTTTTTCATGCAGTGTCGTAACGGTTTCGCGCGGATCGATCATGAGTGTTTTCTGCGCGAGGACGGGTCCGGCATCAAGTTCTTTGGCCATCTTCTGGATGGTGACGCCGGTCTCCGTGTCTCCGACGAGGATTGCGTGATGGATGGGGGAGGCGCCTCGCCAGCGGGGAAGTAATGATGCGTGGACGTTGATGGGGGCGATTGTGGGGATGTCGAGGATTTGTTGGGAGAGGATTTGGCCGAAGGAGACGACCACCAGGAAAGCGGGTTGCGGATTACGGATTACGGATTCAGTCTTGAAGTATTCATTGAGGTTTTCCGGCTGCAGGATGTTCAGTTTGTGTTTCTGGGCGACGACTTTGACGGGTGATGGCGTTAGTTCCTGCTTTCTGCCTGCGGGACGGTCGGGCTGGGTGATCACGAGGTCGACGCCGAAGGAATCGTCCTTCAACAGCGCTTCCAACGATGGGACGGCGAAGGCGGAGGTGCCGAGGAACCACACTGACGTTTTCTTCTGGGAGGACATGGGTCTAAGCATACCCTGTTATTCTATTGAGAATTAAGAATTAGGAATAAAGAAGTAAGCTTAATTCCTAATTCCTAATTCCTAATTCTCGAGTGGACAGTCCACAGCATTGCGTTCAGCATTCCTGCATCCTATGGCTCGTCGTTTGCCGATGTTGGCCTCCTCCGCGCGCAAGATCATTGCGCCCATCCTGCGGCAGTGCCCGCGGGAATGCGGGATGGTGACGATCACGGAGGTGGAATTGTCGCGGGATCTGTCGCATGTGACGGTATCGATCAGTGCTTTGAAGGAACCCATGCTTGCTCTGAAGTTTTTGACAAGCCGTAGCCGCGAACTGCAGCGGCTCATGGGGCAGCTACAGACGCACAAGACACCGATGATCCGGTTTCGGATCGATACGACGGCGGAAGAGGGAAGTCGCATCGATGAACTGCTCGCGCGCGCGTCGAAAAATACTTCAGAAGACAGTTCAACAACTTCGCAATAGCAGGTCGTTGATGGTGGGAGCAAAGCGTGAGTACACTCCCGTCCTTTATCTGTGTATCACATGCATCTTCCCGAACAGGACATCGCGCAGGCCGTTGACCTCCTCCAGACGGCGAAGCGATTCCTGTGCGTCTGTCACCGCAATCCCGATGGCGATGCAATCGGGTCGCTTTTGGGCATGGGATTGTTGCTGGAACAGAACTTTTCGGAGAAGCCCGTCAGTTTCCACTGCGTCGATCCGGTGCCGGAAATGTTCCACTTCCTGCCGGGTGCGTTTCGTGTCAGTCCTGTTCCCGAGCCCGTCCCCGAACCCGCAGGGACGGTCATCATCTTCCTCGATTCCGCCGAACCCAAGCTGACCGAACTGCACGAGACGCATCCGCAGTTCTTCGACGGAACCTACAGGTCCGTCATGATTGATCATCATCACAGCAATCCACG
>CAYGGB010000232.1:0-328 GCA_964349295.1 uncultured Candidatus Peribacteria bacterium
ATGTTATAATTTCACAAAATCACATAACACATTCAATCATATGTTTCTCGACACTTCCTCCTCCAGCGATTGCTTTGCATCGCGCTTTGATGACGACTGGTCCGGTTCGTCAGAATCGACGGACGATGAGCTGTTGCAGTTGCGGAGTGACCGGAAGCAGAAGCACATCAAGGATGCGCTGAGAAACAAGCAGTGATCACTCCCCGGAGTCATCTGTTTTGTAAGAAATTATTTTCGTGTCACGATGACTTTTCCGCTAGGGGAAAATACGTTCTGTCATATGCGCTCAAATCGCTGTTGACCATAAAAATTCCCGGTATCATCGGCC
>CAYGGB010000232.1:338-1896 GCA_964349295.1 uncultured Candidatus Peribacteria bacterium
CATCGGCCCCAATGATCGAATCTGTACAATCTTTGGATCAACAGAAGTCACTGACAGCTGCTGCTCCCGTCGAGGGACAAAAGGCTGTTCAGGCTCCGCTTGAGATTGTGCAGACTCCAGTCGTCCAAAAAATCATTGAGACGCAGAAGACAAAAATGCAAACGAGAGTGAGAGCTTCCAGGCTTCCACCCACGGTACTGGATTGCGATGAAGTGTAATGTCAGTACCGGGCCGAAGACGACACTCCATGCGTCAGGCACGGATCGGCGAAGTAATTGATCACGTGACCGTCTTCGGTGCAGGAGGGATGACGCGTGCCGTCCGCGCAGACGTATGGCCGGCATTGATTTGACCTGCAGACGCCGGCACAGGCCTGGATGCACATCGCTCCCGGTTCACAGGCCGACTGGCAATCGCCGTCTTCGGTTGTGCAGTATTGGTTTGCTCCGCACTGTTCACTGGAAAGGCATTTTACCGTTATTGCGACCGAACTCTTCGATCCTGCCGATCCTGCTGTGCCGCTACGGGAACTTGATGACGACGAAGTGATGCATGCTCTTTTGGTGCAGGCGATGCCGCCACCCGTACAGGTGCATATGTTGCAGCCGTCCGGTGACGGGAAACTCTCCCCCACCCGGTGACCGTCGGTGCAGACGTTTTTCCTCTCGTTCTGGCATGTCCGCGAACATCCGTCTCCGTTCCGGCGATTACCGTCATCGCATGTTTCGCGGTATTCGATCTTGCCGTTGCCGCACCAGTGTGTACGGAAGAATCCCAGCCGCAGGCCGGTATTTTGCGTCCCAATGACCGGTGGAAGCATCGCCAGACCAAACCCCGTGCCGGCTTCCACCATCGCCGCACCGCCCATCACTACCAGGGCAATGCCTGCGGAAATCCCTAAAATGACAGACTGGCGGATATTCTTCTTGCTCGCTGGCTTGGTCATAAAAAAAGAGTGGAAAGCGGTCTGTTTCACCATCTATGACGCAGAATACAGGGGAAACTTACCATGCATTCGCGTGTAAGATGAGTGCGTATGCTTGATCGTCTTCAGAAAATCCTCTCCGCCCGCGGCATCGCGTCGCGCCGGAAATCGGAGGAATACATCACGCAGGGGCTGGTGAAGGTCAACGGTGTTGTCGCGACACTGGGGCAGAAGGCGGATCCGGAGGTTGATGAGATCACGGTTGATGGGAAGGTCATGCAGGCGAGGCAGGAGATGATTTATTACCTCATGTACAAGCCTAGAGGAGTTATCACGAGTAACGTGGAGATTGCGGATTACGGATTACGGAGGACGAAAACGAAAAATCCGCAATCCGTAATCCGCAATCCAAAACCATCACCCACCGTCCGCGATCTCCTGCCCCCAAACTTGCGTGGGAAGATATACCCGGTAGGAAGACTTGATAAGGACTCCGAAGGTTTACTTTTACTGACGAATGACGGCGTTCTCGCGTATCGACTGACGCACCCGAAGTTCGATCATGAGAAAGAATATGAAGTCACCGTCACGCACGTGATCAAAGACGGGCAGCTGAAGAAGATGGAACAGGGG
>CAYGGB010000233.1:0-1894 GCA_964349295.1 uncultured Candidatus Peribacteria bacterium
GAGTGGGATGGGTGGTGGCGTGGTTGGGGACGAGAGGGGGAAAAGGGGCATTAGTGGCTGTTTGAAGCCCGGGCGTAGGGATTCCAAAGAGTCCAAGGATTCCGAGGACCAGTTGGCAAGGGAGTAAAAAAAACGAGGTGATTGTCAAATTCTTACAGTCCTTCTTGTCCTTGGAAACCCCGGAATCTTCGGACTCCTTTTATGTACTAGAATACCTTCACCCTCATGCCTCATTCACAGTCCTTCACCGCCATCGTCCTCAAAACCTACGACGTTGGCGAGGCCGATCGTCTGTGCATTCTGTTCACGCGCGAGAAGGGGAGGATCATGGCGCGGGCATCGGGTGCACGGCGGATGACGAGCAGGTTGGGGCATTCGCTCCTGCCATTCAGGACACTGACGGTTGAGCTGAAAGAGGGGAAGGCGGGGTGGATTGTTGCCGGAGTCCATACGGAAGGAGTCCAAAGAGTCCAAGGATTCCAAGGACCAGATCTTGAGGAATTTACGAGGCTGGAAGAGGGCATTGAGATGTTGCTCCGGCTGGTTCCGCACGAGGGAGAGCTCCCGGATGTTTTTGATGCGACGACGACGTTCATTGATGCGTGCGCGGCGGGGGAGGACGGTGCGGTTCTTGGATATTCCTTCCGGCTTCTCCATCTGCTCGGGTTACTTCCGGGCGAGGAGGAAATGTCGGAACTGGAACGGGCGGGGCTGGGAGAAGCCGAAATACGGTATATTAGTGCATGTCGGGAGGGGCGGATCACCGGATCTGCGGAGCACTGTGATCTCCGGCGACTTCAGACGCTGCGCACGCTGATACTGGCGCCGCAGCTCAATTCGCCGCTGCGTGCGCCGGATGTGGTGGAGGCGATGCTGTGATTATCTCCGTGATGGCGGCTTCACCGGTTTTTTCGATGAGCTTGATGCTGCAGTTGCAGATGACGATGACGAGTTTTCAGTCGTCACGACGTCCTCAATCACAGCCTGTCCTCCGGACGGAACGTACCCCGGCGGTAATTCAGCGACACCGACAGCGGTAAAGAGCGGTCGTGCTTCGTACTGCGAGAAAACGGTTTCCATCTTCTCCTTCCCATTTTCATCTTTCACGAAGCGATACCAGAGCGCCTTGAGACCCAGAACACGTTCGTTCAGCTTTTTCTTTTCTCCGGGAGGAAGGTCTGTGGTCAGTTCGGTGCGGTCGGGCGGAGGGGATGTACGGCCGGTGATGAACGGACCCAGGAGCTGTGTTGTTCTCTTGTCCCGCGTGCCGTAGTACACGAAGTACACGAGGTCGCCTTCGTGGTGCGTCTGGATGAGCATCGGATGTGGCAGATCATTTTTAAAGACCATGTCGGCCGAACCGGGATACACCGTTGCGTCGGTGCCGGCGGGCGCATAGTGGCTGACGGTATAACTATGGTTTTTCCGCTTCAGGATGGGGAAACCGTATTCCCATATTCCGCGATATGCGGTGCTGCTGACCTGGCAGAGTCCGCCGCCGTAATCCGGTTCGGTGCGGTCGCCTTTGATGACCAGTTCCCTGCGGTATCCGGTCGAGCCGTCGACGCGGCCGAGCACGTCATTAAAGGAGAAAACCGATCCGGCGGGAATCAGATGACCATTGAACTTGTTCAGTCCCACGGCGATGTTGAACCGGCGGTTCACCGGAGACCGGCTCATGTCCGACTCGCCGATTGTCACAACTTCGGTGATTCCCATAGTCCGCAATTCTTCATCTTTCATTTCCAGGCGCGGCTGCGTTTCCGTCACGGGAATTTCGATCTCCGTCACTTTTCCGTCCAGTGCCGCAACGGTCAGATCCGCCGCCGCGTCCGTATTCACCTCGCGTCCCGTAAGCCCGACGCCGTCAAAAATAATCTTTCCGCTTCCACTC
>CAYGGB010000234.1:0-1869 GCA_964349295.1 uncultured Candidatus Peribacteria bacterium
GTACCACTCTGCTGTTCTCCGAGTTTAAAGTCGGCGATCACTCGAGTGACAACCGGGGCGTCCACTTGCGCTTTCCGCTCGAGGAATCCGCTCAGAAGCGACAAATCCGCCATCGTGTTGATGTTTCTCGGAATGCCACCGGAACTCCGGAAGATTAATTCGAGCGCGTCCGGAGAGAAAATCGGTCGCCGATCAGCCCCGGCAGTTTGCAGACGGAATTCGATATAGCGGGTCGTTTCCTGGAGATCGAACGCCGGCAGATGGAATCGCACGGCGATGCGCTGAGAGAACTGCGTGATGGCGTTGATGCGCACGTTCAACTCGGGCTGACCCAGCAGGATCATGGTCAACAGGAATCGATCGTTCAGTTGGAAATTCAGCAGCAGCCGCAGCTCTTCAAACACGCTGTCGTCTTTGATGGCCTGGGCCTCGTCGATGATGATGACGGTATCTTTCCCCTTCTTCAGGTTCTCCAGCAGATGCTCGTTCAACTGGTGCAAACGATCCAGCTTGCTGCCGTTGACGGTCAGACCAAATTGATACAACACTTCGCCCAGGAATTCTTGCGCGTCGATGGAGGGATTGGCAATCAGCGCCGTGTCATAGCGCTCATGCGCCAAATGCTGAATAAATTGGCGGCTCAGCGTGGTTTTTCCACAGCCGATCTCGCCGGTGAGCAGAATGGCCCCTTTCCGCGCCTCCACCCCGTAGAGAAGCCGATGCAGCCCTTCTTCATGCTTGGGGGAAGGAAAATAAAACTTCGGATCGGGAACGTTTTCAAACGGCGAGAGCTTTAACCCCCAATACTCCTCGTAATGCACGTCCTCTCCCCAGATGTAGTGCGAGGTCTCCTAGCGGTCGGATTCCGGTGCATTGTGCCCACAACTTTTTGATTTGTCAAGCAATTGTGATGCTTTCACGGATTATGCACAATAGGGAGTATGGGACCTATTGGGAGGATGGAGGCGGCTCTATGCCTTGCTCCGGGGAGCGCAGTAAGTCCGAGGACGTTTAGCGTTCGTGTGCCAGGATATGGCGTCAGAGGAAAGGATGAACCCCTCGAGGCGCTGGAGTGTCTAAGGCCTGCTGAAAGGCCTCGCAGGGCACGCGATACAACACCGGGCATCCGTCGCGCACCGTGCGCTCTCACCCTGTGAAATGTCTTGCATTTTCCCTTGTTGTTAAAAATAATGCTGTCATTTCACGTCTGCGCGCCATTCGGGGGCACGTCGAGAATGCAACCAACAGAAAGCCCGCACACACTATCCGGAATGCCTCCGGCTCACTCCCTCTATCTTGACCTGATGATGAAATGTTTGACCCGCTCACTGTTACCCGAAAAGTATACCCCGTTGAAACCTTGCATCGGCACTGCCAGGCGCGCGCTCTATATCCCCCTGCGAAATGCGTTACGCGCTTTCAATCTCGAACTTGTGCGCCGCTCGGAAGTCAACCCGACGCACCAAGTCCATGGACACGGCTGGCCGGCGGAAGCCGACACGATGATCGGTCTGATGAGGCTCGAAAACCTTCGGGATTGCGTGGTCGACGTTCTCAGACATAACGTTCCCGGTGATCTGATTGAAACAGGATGCTGGCGTGGCGGAGCCACGATTCTGATGCGAGCCGTCCTCAAAGCATTCGGCGTCAAGGATAGAACTGTGTGGGTTGCCGATTCCTTTCAAGGTCTTCCGAAGCCGGACGCCAACCCATGGTCGCAGGCGATGTCGCGGTCACCGTTTCCTTCTACAATCCCACCGCCACAGCCATCGCCAATTTCAACACGAACCTCGTGCTGCCTGCAGCATTCACGCTCAAATCGCAGACGTTTGGCCTGGTGCCAGGCGGATCGCTGTGCGCATATTGCAC
>CAYGGB010000235.1:0-1866 GCA_964349295.1 uncultured Candidatus Peribacteria bacterium
AGTGTGCCGTGTCATCCCGAGTAGCTCGCGTCGCAACGCGAGCGTACGAGGGATGAACAAATAATTAATACAATCTTGGTTGCAACCGTCAGTCTCATTTCCGGATATTCAAATCAATTCCATCCGCTCCTCCACCACTGGTGGCGCGGGATTCGGATTATTCTGCTCCTGCAGATCCCGGCGCTCCCGCTCTTCGTCCACGTGCCGCTTGTCATCAATGCGCTCATGACGTTCGCGCCGCTCGCGGGCTGCGGGATGTTCGGGTCCGGGAGCATGATGGGCCTCTCCGCGGACAAGGACGCCACAACCGGCCACGAACAACAACGTCCCTGCCATCACACCGTGAACGGACCGGGAGAATTCATTGTTGTTTTCCGCAAGCCGCATCGTTCGGAGAACGTGATCGGAAGATTCCACTGTGGGATACGGGAAAGAAGATATGGAGGCCAAGCCTAATGACAAAAAATCTCCGGTCAATTATTTCCCATCGCCGGGCGCAGGGCACGGCGGGCACGGCGTGCCGTGCCCCTACCGGACCACGGCTTTCTCCACCATCTCCTTCCCTTCTTTGACTGCATCCATCCCCTGCTTCACGGTGCTGACTCCCTGCTGAAACTGATCAGCGCGCTTCTGAAGATCCTCCGCCGTTTCCTTCGCCTTCTCGTAGCCCATCTTTCCGAGTTCAATCGTCGCAGCGGCCTGGGTTGCGGCCTCGTTGACGTACCCGCTGCCGGAGCGGATAAAGTTGCGGACGCTGCCGGAACCGGAAAGCTGACCGATGGAAGAGGAGCAGCCGGTGACCATCAGACAGATGATGGCAATTGTTATCATCCTGTTCATAGATAGCAGCATAGCATGGGCCCCTCGTACGCTCGCGTTGCGACGCGAGCTACTCGGGGTGACACGGCACATTGATAAAGACGGTCCGTCATCCCGAGTAGAAATTTGTCGCAACAAATTTCGTATCGAGGGATCGTCATGCAATCCTCGTATCCGTCCCCGCATTCGGAATCGTATTCTGATTCGGCGCCGGCATCATCTTCTGAAACAACCTCTCAAACGATCCTCCGCTGGATTCAAGACCCTTGCGGAGCTCGAGCAACTCTTCGTCTTTGAGCTGCAGACTGGACGACGCGTTGATAAGAGCCTCACTGCCCTGGGTGGTGGCACGGACAATCTGCGCACCCTGCATGGACGCATGGAGGACGATGTATGCCTCGCAGGTATCACACTTTAACTGGAGTAACAGGAAATCCTCCGCAGCCATGCGGACGGACGGGAACTCGACCGGCATGTTTTTTCCACACTGGGGACAGCGCATCTGCTGTTCGATCCTGCGAATGATTTGCTGAAAGGTGTGGGGGTCCATTTCCATCCCAGGTATTGTAGCACGGAATGACAGTGATGAGAATGGTTTTGTTAAAAAAAGGGACCGAAGTTTCCGAGGTGGCCGAGGGGACTTGTTGTGAAGCGGATGAAGCAGCCTTTTGTCACTCTGAGCGGAGCGAAGAGCGATAAAAGACGGTCGCAATATCTCCTTCGCTCCGCTCAGGATGACATTGCTTCTGGATTCTACAATTTTTCTACGATAACATCAGCGAGATGAAAAAACGTCAAGGTCATCCGTTCGCGATCGTGATTCCCCTCTCGGCAGTGGTCGTCACGATCATGCTGGTTCTGGGAACCCGGAAGGATGCGCTGCGATCCCAATTGGAGAGGGAAATTCCCATAGCCGTCATTTCTGTAGAGCACATGTCTGCGCTCACGCTGCATGTGAATGCGAGCAGAGGAAAGAAAGAAGGGATTGTCGAATTTATGAGCGAAGGAACCGGAACGGCGGCCCTGATTCTTCCGGCAGGATGGGAG
>CAYGGB010000236.1:0-1864 GCA_964349295.1 uncultured Candidatus Peribacteria bacterium
TCCACGTACCGCTCATCTTTCCCCTTCCCTTCGCGCTTAAAAGGGATTTTGGCAATTGCGAGACAGAGTTCGAGGAACGTCCGGACCGAAACCGTCTTGCCGGTCGCCAAGACGAAATCCTCCGGCTTTTCCTGCTGCAGCATCAGCCACATGCCCTCGACGAACTCCGGCGTGTATCCCCAGTCGCGCTGTGCCTCAAAATTTCCAAGATGCAGACACTGCTGTTTGCCCGCGAGGATGCGCGCGAGACTCAGTGTGATCTTGCGGGTGACGAAGTTCTCGCCGCGACGGGGGGATTCGTGGTTGAAGAGGATGCCGTTGACCGCGTACATGCCGTAACTTTCGCGATAATTCCGGACGAGATAGAACGCGTAGGCCTTTGCGCATGCGTACGGACTGCGCGGATGGAACGGCGTCTCCTCGTTCTGCGCGGGCGTCGTCACTTTTCCGTACAGCTCGGACGAACTCGCCTGATAGAAACGGACAGGACGCTTGCTGGTGCGGACGGCTTCCAGAAGACGCGCCGTACCGAGCCCCGTCACGTCGCCGGTGTATTCGGGAATATCGAAGCTGATTCCGACGTGCGATTGCGCAGCGAGGTTATAGATTTCATCGGGCTGGGATGATTCCAGCACGCGCATCAGCGAACTGCTGTCGCCAAGATCGCCGTAGTGGAGACTGATCGGCAGGTCGGGAGTATCGGTATCGCTGAACAGATGTTCGATCCGGCCACGGTTGAACGTGGATGCCCGGCGAACGAGCCCGTGGACTTCGTAGCCCTTTTTGAGCAGGAGTTCGGCGAGATAAGAGCCGTCCTGGCCTGTAATGCCGGTGATAAGCGCACGTTTGGGAGCCATGCAGGTGTCTATTGTAGAGAAGAGTCCGAGGATTCCAAAGAGTCCAAGGACCAGACGGAATGGGAGAATCATGCTGTTTTCCGCTTCTTTACACCCTCTCCAGCTGGCCCTTGGACTCGTCGGACTCTTTGGAATCCTTTCGCGTAAAAGCTACAATCGCATCGTGAATAAGACGAAAATCGCCATCGTTGGTCTCGGCTATGTGGGGCTGCCATTGGCCCATGCATTCGCGAAAGCGGGGCATGACGTGACGGGCTACGACATCTCCGTTCCCAGAATAGATGCCTTAAAGAAAGCAGACGACTGGACGCTGGAGCTGACCGCGACCCAACTGAAGGAAGTATCCATCAACTTCACGACCGATCCTGCGTCGATGAAGACAGCCGACGTGATCATTCTTGCGCTGCCGACACCGATTGATGACAAGAACAATCCTGACCTGACGCCACTGGAGAAGGCATCGACCACCGTCGGGAAATATCTGAAGAAAGGCGCGATTGTCGTCTACGAATCAACGGTCTACCCGGGTGTGACCGAAGAATTCTGCGGCCCGATACTGGAACGGGAATCGGGATTGAAATGCGGAAAAGATTTTACACTCGGATATTCCCCCGAACGCGTGAACCCCGGCGACAAGCAGCACACGATCACCAAAATCATGAAAATCGTCGCGGGACAGGATGAAAAAACGACCGATACTCTCTGCGATCTCTACGGCTCGATCATCACGGCAGGAATTCACCGCGCACCATCGATTAAAGTCGCGGAGATGGCGAAAGCAATCGAGAACGCCCAGCGCGACCTGAACATCGCCTACGTGAACGAGATCGCAATGCTGTGCAATAAGATCGGCATCCCGACCAAGGACGTCCTGGCTGCCGCAGGAACCAAGTGGAACTTCCTAAAATTCCAGCCAGGCCTCGTTGGCGGACACTGCATTGGCGTCGATCCGTACTATCTTGTGGAGAAGGCCAAGCTCCAGTCCAGCCGTAACTTATGGGTTACGT
>CAYGGB010000237.1:0-1855 GCA_964349295.1 uncultured Candidatus Peribacteria bacterium
ATTTATACAGGAGAAAAAGCTATGAAATACGATGAGTACAGGATGTGAACGCGCTGATGAGTCTGCCGATGCCAAGGTGTGTCATTCTGAGCGGAGCGAAGAACGACACACCGCGATGTCTCCTTCGCTCCGCTCAGGATGACATCGCTCATCGCAATCCTTATCTCATTTTCTTATGGCTTCCTAGAACAACGCCATCTGCCCCTCCGCAATTCCGGCCTTCTTTTTGATCGCCGTCGCCTCCCCTTCCCACACAAAATGCTCTTTGCCATACGGCGTCTCGCACATCGATTGCAGACGCTTGCTGAGCGAATGGAATTCCAGCTCCGTCATGAACTCCGCACACCGTCCCGTCTTGATCAACCGAAGCTCCAGATCATTCAACTCCACCGGTAACGGAAAGTCGCAGACGAGCGTCGCCATGCGCTCACAGAAGAACGCCTGATCGCGGTCGCGCAGGAGCTTCTCACGGAGAGCGGGCTTCACCTCCTCTATATGCTCGTAGACGCCGGCGAGCGTTCCGAACTGCTGGAGCAACGCACTGGCTCCTTTGGGACCGATGCCTTTAACACCCGGGAGGTTATCGGAGCTGTCGCCGGAGATCCCTTTATAGGAGGCGACCTGATCGGGACGGACGCCGTACTTGGCGAGGATTTCGGCCGGTCCCAGATACTCGGGAGCCTGGTAGCCCTTGTGCGGAATGGCGATGCGGACGTTGTCGGTGGCGAGCTGAAACGCATCCCGGTCCCCCGTCACAATCGTGACCTTCATCCCCGCAGCCTCACCCGCCTTCGCATAGGCACAGAGCAGATCGTCGGCCTCATACTTCGGATTGGACACATGAACGACAGGCAGGCTTTCGATCAGCTGAAGAATTCTCGGAATCTGCACATAGAACTCATCGGGCGTCTCGGCACGCCCCTCCTTATATGTGGCATTCTCCTGGTGCCGGAATGTGTCTTCGCCGGCATCGAAACAGAAGAGCAGATGCGTTGGCTGCTCGGCCTTGAGGAGCGACAGCAGCATGGAACCGACGCCGTAGACGGCATTGGTCTGTTCACCCTGGGAAGTCTTCATGGTCGACGGGATTGCGTAGAAGGCCCGATACATTAGATGGTGTCCATCGACCAATACGAGATGTTTCATAGTGAAGGAATACTCCCATATTCACGATATCCGTCAACGGCCTCCGCCTTTCTGGAAAGCCATTTTTCCGCTATAATAGTCGGATTACACACATTCTGAATGTACGCCGAAAAACACCCTATGCAGCATCAGAAAAAACCGCTGGGAACGTACGAAATCAAGCAGCAAAGCAAAATCGCACTGCAGGAAAGTTTCGGCTGGCCGGCCGAACCCAAGCGCCCCATGCTCTGCCTCCCCGCAGGTATGACCGACGCGCTCGGCGGCGGTATTTTTGAGGAACTTCTTCCGGGTCTGCTCACGCTGCCACTCGAATTACTGGTCGTCGGCAAAGGATCGGCTGCCTACGGTGCACTCTTTACGAAACTCGCCAAAGAACACCGTCACCGCGTGCATATCGTTCCGGACAATGAGTCGGCACTGGGATCAATGTACGCTGCGTCCGACATGGCGTTATTTTTGAGCAATCCTTCGACCATGAAAGAACTCAAACTCTGCCTCTCCTCCGGCATCGTCCCCGTCTCGGTCGCAAGTTCAATGCTCGAGAACTATGACCCCGTCCAGGAATCCGGCAATGCCTTCGTCTCCGAGAGTGCAAACCCCTGGCAGTGCTTTGCGGCACTCGTCCGTGCAATGGAAACATACAAGCTGCCGTACGACTGGCGGACGATCCAGAGAAATGGAATGGAGGCAATGAGGGAAAGTGCATGAT
>CAYGGB010000238.1:0-1845 GCA_964349295.1 uncultured Candidatus Peribacteria bacterium
GCCTATTTCTCCGTCGCGCGGGGCGAAAAATTCGACTTCCTTAAACTGCAGGCCCGCGTGGACCGCGCTGCGTCGCGCGCCGAAGTGGCGTCGATCTTCGCATCCGCGTTCAGTGTGGATCTTGCTACGGCCACCACCGTCGACAGCCGTTACACCGATGTGAAATCGTCCACGATGTTCGCACAATCAATCGAAGCGCTCTCGCGTGACGACATCGTCGCGGGCGATACCGACATCCAGGGCCAGGCCACCGGAATATTCCGGCCGACAGCGTCCATCAACCGCGCCGAAGTTGCCAAAATGGTCGTCAATGCGCGTGCACAATACGGCACTCCCGGCGAAGGCAAAAAACCGACGGAGGCATCCAGCAATACTGTCAGTTATACGAATGCCGGATTCTCGCCTGCGGTTCTCCGTGTGAAACTGGGCGACACCGTCACGTTCCGCAATGACAGCGGCGGGGACCTGCGGGTTGTTGGCAATGTCAGCGCAACGCAGTCGGGACTCTCTGGATTCGGAGCCACCTCCGCGACCACCCAGGGCGAAGCGTACACATACACCTTCGCGCGGATCGGGACATTCGGTTATCACAACAGCCTGCACCCCGCATTCGGCGGTTCAGTCGTTGTTGAATGATCATTCATAACCGGTAAGAAGCCTTTCCGCCCACTGTCTTCTACAGAGGAGAGAGCACGTACTCACGTACCGCTGACTGCCAATCACTTTCCACTTTCCACTTTCCTCTTTCAACTTTCCACTTACTTTTTTACCCCTTCCGATCATGCGTTCACCTTCTCCCACTCTCCGGCACACCCGATGGATATCTGCGATCGCGGGTACCGCCATCATCCTCTCGCAATCAGCTCTTCCCGCGTTCGCGCAAAAGACGTCGTACGTCGACGTCGCGGCCGGCGCATATTACGAAGAAGCCGCTGCCGCACTGCTTGCGGCCGGTGCACTCGACAGGAATGAATCACGTCTCCGTCCCGGCGATCTTGCGACCCGTGCCGAAATGGCCAAGCTTCTGGTCAACCTTCACGGCGAGGCGCTCATTCATCCGTCCTCGTCGGGGTTCAACGACGTATCTCTCACCGCCTGGTATTCCCCGTACATTGAAGCAGCCGCAAAGGCTGGATGGATTCATGGAGACAACGACTGCTACAACCGGTCCCGTCCGTGCACGGCCCGCCCGGCTGATCCCGTGAACCGTGCCGAAGCAGCAGCACTGCTGGTACGCGCGTTCGCGCTTGAGCGCACCGATTCCGCTCCGGCATTTGCCGATGTGTCGTTTGATGCCTGGTACGCAGGCGCCATCCAGACCGCGGCCGATCACTGCGTGCTGCAGGGCGACGATATCACCGCACGCGTGCGTCCCGCCTCCTTTATGAATCGCGCCGAGATGGTGACGATGTTTTACCGCGCATATGCCAACATGCAGTACGGCGACGACTGCGGTACCCCGCAGGCCGGTATTTCGGCTGTGACGGCGCTTTCCCCCACGCGTCTGAGCGTGACGTTCTCAGAAGCAGTCAATCTTACCCGTGCCGAAGACGAATCGAATTATCATCTCAATTCCTCCGTCGATGTCCGGCTCGCCACGCGCGTGTCCGACAGGGTCGTGGAGCTTGAACTCGACGGCCCCCTGACGGCGAACTCCTCCGGGACGCTGACCGTGCAGGGCATGGCCACCATCTCCGGGAAAATTTTCTCCGGCAGCCAGAGCTTCACCTTTGCCGGCGAGGCTGGACGTCTCGGAAACGTCACGGCAGTCTCGTCCACACGCGTCCGTCTTATCTTTACGACAGATATTGACCGCACCCGCGCGGAAGACGAGTCGCGCTACGT
>CAYGGB010000239.1:0-1838 GCA_964349295.1 uncultured Candidatus Peribacteria bacterium
ATCAGAAAGTTCGAGCGGCTCGGACTCAGGATCGATGTCCCCATCAACGCGGACGCCGGAGTTTTTTTGCAGGCTCTGACGAATTTCGCGCGCGGACGGCGTTTTCCGAATTTCGGTGTATGGCTTGAACGAATCCACCAGTGGAAATCCCGCTATCCTGCATGCCGGCCTGAATACACCAGGGAGACGGGAGTCAATCCTTACTGGCTCATCAAACAGCTCTCATCGCAATTGCGCGAAGATGAAATCATCTTTTCCGACACGGGTTGCGCTCTGGCGTGGACGATGCAGGGGTTTGAGTTCAAGAAGGGACAGCGGTTTTTCCACGCGTTCAACAATACCCCGATGGGTTATGGACTACCGGGTGCCATAGGTGCGAGCTTCGCCCGGCCGGGACAGCGTATTGTCTGCATCACGGGCGATGGAAGCCTGCAGATGAATATCCAGGAGCTTGCCACCATCGTGCACCATCGTCTGCCCATAAAGGTTCTGCTCTTCAACAATCAAGGACACAGCATGGTCCGGCAGACACAGGAACAATGGCTTGGCCGCAAGTACTACTCGACATCGATGCAGGGTGGATTGGCATGTCCGGACTTTGCTGCTGTGGCGCGTGCCTACGGATTCCAGAGTGAAACTTTGTCATTGAACACCGACATCATCTCAAAGATTATGGCAGCTCTCGGCGGCGAGGGCCCGACGTTTTTGAACATTGAGACCGATCCCGAGCATCGGGTCGTTCCCCAGGTGAAGTTCGGCCGTCCGAATGAGGACGCAGAACCCCTGCTCGACCGCGAAGAATTTGCCGCGAATATGATCGTCAGGCCCCTTCCCGTGTCGTTTTCATAAGGAGAAATAGATGGGTTTGCTTGTGCCGGTCGCAGAAACGATTCTGGCTGAACACCGTTATAAGAAGATTACCGGCAACGTCCTGTTCATCGGACGTCAGACGACATATCTCGATGAGCCATCTTTAGGCCGGTTGCTCAATAAATACGGATTAACGGTGCCTCCGGGATTCAAATATGAATATGACACCGAGACGAGAGGCGCGAACGGTCTCAGACTGATTACCGATCGCTGCTTCATGCGGAGCATTGGCGTCGAAAAAACGGATTTTCTTGATGTGACAGATTATGAGGGCGCAGAAATCGTTCACGATCTCGGATATCCCGTTCCGAGTTCCATGACAGAACGTTACGACTTCATCTACAACGGCGGCTGCTTCGATAACATGTTCAACCCCGGAGTCGCAATCATCAACCTGTCCAAAATGCTGCGTCCCGGAGGCCGGGTTGTGTGCCTCGAGTCGGCCTCGTCGTGGAACACTCCCTATCTGATGTTCTCTCCCGCCTGGTTCTGGGATTACTACGTTACTAATGCATTCACCGACTGCAAGATTTACATGGCGTCTTACCATGACAGTGACGATCTTTTCTTCGGGCCGTGTCACTGGTTTTCCGTGAACGTCATGGGCCACAGGAATGGCGCCTCTCCCGAAGCCATCGAGAACAATCACCTTGTACTCATCACAGTCGCAGAAAAAGGCAGGGACTCCACCACGGAAAGACAACCCATCCAGGATCAATATCGGGTGGACAGTGCTTTAAGGGCCGAGTTCGAGGAAAAAGTCGCGGCCATGCGCCGCTGTCCCAGACCGATCATCCCCGGGACCGAGGAGAAGAACAGCTACGAGGCATACCTGACGCCGCTCGGCAAAATCGGCGTCGGAGTTCACCCGGCTCCACATGTCCGGCGGTTCAAGAAGTTTGTGCGGCGGAATCAAAGAGCGCTTCAGATCGTTGGGAAAATAATGAAACGTGAGCTCACGTATTAAT
>CAYGGB010000240.1:0-1826 GCA_964349295.1 uncultured Candidatus Peribacteria bacterium
GGATGTCCATATTGACGTCAATTCGGATATCCACCCCGTCTGCGCCTGATAAAACGTCGGCGCAGCCTCCCCTCCTTGTTCAGAGGGTGTTGCAAAACCGAAGGCATATTTTGGACCAGAGTCGTCCGCGAGACGATGAGAATCGCGACGATGAGCTACGAAAAATATGCGAACTATGATCAACAGTGGATGTTTCCGCCGACGCTGGCGCAGTTGTTAGCCGAGGATCATCCGGCGCGAATGATTCGAGAATTTGTAGACGCCCAGGCGTTAGAGACGCTGGGATTCAAAACGCGGACGGCGGAAGAAGGACGGCCCAACTACAGCGCCAATGTGCTGTTGAAGATTTGGTTGTACGGGTATGTGAGCAAGAACCGGACGACGCGAGGGCTGGAACGAGCGTGCATGGATCAGATCGGGATGTTGTGGCTGACGGGGATGCAGAGCCCGGATCATACGACGTTGTGGAGGTTCTGGCGGGATAACCGGAAGCCGATCCGAAAGCTGTTTAAGCTGCTGCTGAGGATCGCGGCATCATTGGATTTGGTGGGACTCGTACTGCATGCGGTAGATGGGACTAAGATCGTATCGCAAGCGTCGGAACAGAAGGGACTGCATCGGGAATCGCTGGAAAAGATCCTGAAGCGGGCGGATGAAGCCATCAGTGAAATCATGAAGGAAACCGAGAGGGCGGCGAAGCATGGAGGCGAATGCCGGTTACCGGAAAAACTGCAGCAACGGCAGCAATTGCGGGAAAGAATTCAGGCAGAACTGAAGCAGTTGGCCGACAAGGATGAAGATCACCTGCAGCCGCAGGATGAAGATGCGCGAGTGATGAAATGCCGTCAGGGGAAGAAGTTTGCATATAACGCGCAAGCGGCTGTGGACGAGCAGAGCAAGCTGATCGTGGCCGCCGATGTCGTGACGGATGAGAGTGACAACTATCAATTGGTGCCGCTGGTCGAGCAAGTGAAAGAGAACCTCGGTCAGGTGGCGGAACAGACGGTTGCCGATGCCGGTTATATGGCGACAACAGAATTGGCCAGAGCCGAAGACAATCAGTTTCCGGTTTTAGTGAACCTTCCCAGTTCGGTTGAGGGAACCGATGAGCAACCCTATCACGCATCTCATTTTGTGTATGACGCTGATAAAGATCAGTGCATCTGTCCACGCGGAGAGATCTTGCGGTTCGATTCGGTCAAACGTCGCGACAAAGCGCATCCCTATAACGTTCGAGTGTATCGATGTGAAAGCTATGAGACGTGCCCGGTGCGCTGGCAATGCAGTTCAAGCAAGAGCGGCCGTACGGTACAGATTCATCCGAACCATGAAGCGTTGGTGCGGCAGAGGGAAAAGGTCAAAGACGAGGCCATGCGGGCGCTTCTGAAGAAGCGAGGCGCGATCGTGGAACCGGTATTTGGATGGGTAAAGGAAGGCATGGGTTTCCGTCGATGGACGGTCCGCGGGCGGGACAAGGTCCGGACTCAGTGGTTACTGCTATGCACTGCGATGAACCTCATTCGGCTGCACAAGCATTGGGCCGCTGGCAAAATTGTGTTTGTCTGACCGACCGGCAGAACCGAATGCGCCGCAAACTCTCCACGGAAGCGTAGCGGAGAGCCTGATTAATTGCCCGCTCATCCGGCATCCATGCTTCCGTTGATTTGGATGTTCTAAAAAGACGCGGCATCGTCAGCGGCTGATCCCGCTGAGGACGTGATTCCTAAACAGTTTTGCAACACCCTCTTCGAAGGAGGGGTGGCTGCGCCATCAAGAGAAGATGCGAAGCCACCTTTGAAAGCGCAGACGGGGTGGTTGTTCCAAAA
>CAYGGB010000241.1:0-1820 GCA_964349295.1 uncultured Candidatus Peribacteria bacterium
TAATATACATGCTGGCCTTTCACAACTCGTCGCCCCGAAGAGGAATCGGTATGGGAAAATTCGTATGCTCGTGTTGCAAAAGAGACATGGAGCCCACGTCGGACTTCAGCGACCGGGGAATCGCGAGTTTCTATTGTCCGGAATGTTCCGGCATCGAGACTTTCGATCGCAACGGTAATCGTATCTCGAAATGGCCTCAGACACTTCTGTTCTGGGTCATTCTGGGGGCGATCGGCGCTCTGTTGTTGTTTGGTGGTTGATCTCTGGATTAACCACACTGTCAGTACCGCCGATGCATGTGACTCACCTCACGCCGCATCGGCTTTTTATTCGTACACCGGCATATCCATTGTCACGGTGGTTCCCGTTTTCACGCTGAGCGCCGATCCGCGTGTCACCGCATTGCGCCCGAATCGTTCGTGCAGAACATCGAGTGTTTTCTGGATGTTTTCATCCCGTTCAGTTTCCTCCGGAGGCCGGAACAGCGAGTATTGCGGGCTTCCGGATGGCAAGAGATGCCACAGTGCGAGGCCGATTTGCGTGTAGGTTTTCTTTGGATCGTGGCTCTTCTCAAAGCAGTTCCGTACAAACGGCAGGATCGCGTCCGTACTCTGTGCCGGCTGGGGGAGGGAGGCATTGGCGCCGATATGGTCGAAGTCCCGCTCCGCGTTTTCCCGCAACCACACCGAAATTCCCCGGCACGCGAGTCCGTCGCGACGCATCTTGAGCACCGTATATTCCAGATGCTTGAGGAGTTGCGCCCACAGGTAACTTTTGTCTTTTATCGGACGAAAGCTGCGCGTCCGGCTTACAGATTTCGGCGGCGCTTCCTCCGCACAAACCTCCGAAATCACATGTCCCAGCAGTTCCTCCTTCAGTTCCACGCCTGATTTGCCGAATAACCGCCGGAGTTCCTCTGCTGGAGCCTGTGCGATATCCCAGGCAGTCTTCCATCCCTGCGCATCGGTATGACAGACACGCTTGCGGCCGATGCCCGGGATGGCGGCGGCGGAACGGTCCCGCAAAAAATCCTCAAGGCGTACCTCACCCCCCGGCCCCCTCTCCATGCGACATGGAGAGGGGGAGGCGAGGACAGTCACACCGGCGGGCTTTCTGTACTCTCCCGCCATCTTCGCAAGCAGTTTTGTCGGTCCCACGCCAATGGACACTGTCAGCCCCACTCTGGTGGAAATATTTTTCTGTATACCGAGTGCCCATGCTGTCAGGCCGGAGGGGATTCCGCCCGGAACAGTGCGCACATCCAGATACCATTCGTCCACCGACATCTGTTCCACGAGCGGACAGAGGTTTTTCAGGATTGCCTCGATCTCATGCGATGCCCGCGCAGCCTCATGAAAATCCGCAGGCATGCGTATTGCGTCCGGACAGAGTTTTACTGCATCTATCAGTCGCATTCCCGTCTTCACGCCAAAGGCCTTCGCCTCGTAACTGGCCGCAATCACGCAGCCACCGCCCATTCCGAGAGCCAGCAGGGGCTTCCCGGCCAAGTGAGGGTTCTTCCGGACAATCGCGGAAGCAAAGAAGGCGTCGGCATCGATGTGGGCGATCATAGGGGGCTGAGATTGGTGGCGCTTTGAGATAGAGCGCTGTCACACTGAGCGGAGCGAAGTGCGACAGCGCGGCGCACGAAAGACATTCCGCATGTCTCCTTCGCTCCGCTCAGGATGACATGCTTCAGCTTCTTATAATTTCGGTAACTCAGTACTTTCGTATTATTCCGCGCACAACGCCTGCGATTTTCAATTCTTCTCTCGCATGTAATTCAGGGTACCGTGGATTCTCCGCTTTCAGGAAAAACT
>CAYGGB010000242.1:0-1803 GCA_964349295.1 uncultured Candidatus Peribacteria bacterium
AGAGAAAAGTGAAAAAAAGTAATGAGGCTACATCCGGTCGGGAAGCTGGAGGGTGAGGATGTTTGCGCCGGTTTTGAGGACATTTGCGGAAAACGCAGTGAGGGCGATGCGGAGATCTTTTGTTGGACCTTCGGCATTCAGAATCGGTTCGACGTTGTAGAAGGCGTTGAAGTTCTGGCAGAGACCGAACAGATAGTTTGCGAGTGTATGCGGCATATGTGTGGCGCGTGCATCCTCGAGCACCGTAGGAAACTGCAGAAGGGTGCGGAGGAGAATGCGCTCTGACTCCGTCAGTGCCTCAATGGTCTTCGGAAATCCCGCGCTGTCCGTCACACCAGCCTTGCGAAGAATCGACCGCGCCCGGGCATGCGTGTACTGCAGATACGGCGCGCTGTTGCCCTCAAAACTCAGCATTTTGTCCCAATCGAAAACAATGTCCATTTTGCGGTTCTGGCTTAAAATTCCGTAGACAAGTGATCCGACACCCATCATCTCGGCCAGCGCTTTCGTATCATCGGTCTGGATCGTCTCGCCGTGCTCTTTGATAACAGCATCGGCGCGCTCGACAGCTTCGTCGAGAACATGCTCAAGTTTCAGAATGTTCCCCTTGCGCGTACTCATGCTCTTGTCGGGAAAACGCATCCGTCCGAAGAGAATGTTTTCAAAAACAGGCAGTGTCCATCCCAGCTGGACGCATGTCGCGACGAGCTGCTCGAAATGAAGTTTCTGCGCCACGTCCGTCAGAATGTAGATTGCCTGGGGACGATACGTATCGATCCGGTAGCGCATCTGCGCGATATCGCGTGTCGAATACAGCGTTGCCCCGTCCCCTTTTTGCACCAGATACGGAGGGAGTAGGGATTCCTCCGGAAATTCCGCAATCAGTGAACCTTCTTTGCCGGGCTTGAACACTTTTTTCTTTTTTCCCTCAGTCAGAATCGCATCCATTTTGTCCTGATAAAAACTTTCCCCGAGATCGAGTTCGAACGACACATGCAGCCGGTCGTAGATGCCCGACAGCGACTGCTTTGTGACCGAGACGACCTCACGCCAAAAAGCGGTGAGTGCCTTGTCCCCTTTCTCCAGTTTCCGGAATGCCTCGCGGCCCGCTTCCTCCAGGGAAGGGTCTTTTTCTGCCTCAGTATTGAAACGAACATACAGTTCCAGCAATTCATCAAGAGAGCAGGTGGAAGCGGTTTTTCCCTTTCCCCAGCGCTCAAAAGCCACTGCCAGCTTTCCAAACTGCGTGCCCCAGTCACCGATGTAGTTCCAGCGAATCACCGGATATCCCAGATGAGTGTAGAGATTGGAAAGCGCCTGTCCGATAACCGTTCCGATCACATGATGCGCGCCGAGTGGCTTTGCAATATTCGGCTGCGAGTACTCCATGATCACCGGATTCTCTCCGGTCCGGACGGGAGCGGCTGTCTGCGCATCGACGGTATCATTCAGCTCGGCAAGAATCGCCGCGGGCGTCAGCCACACATTCACGTACCCCGCACCCGCGATCTCCACCTTCGCGACACCGTTGAGGGAGGACAGTGCATCAACGAACACCTGCGCGACCTCGCGCGGCTTCTTCTTCAGTCGTGACGCAAGCTGAAGAGGAAGACTCAGTGATGCATCACCAAAGGAAGACTCCCGGGGAACGGTCCAGCTGACAGTGAGGTCTTTGATCAAAAAATGGCTTCGGAGTACGTCATTTGCCTTCTCTGTAAGTGTCGAAAACATAGGATTGAAATCACCCTCGCTGAACAAAACTGCTACTCGGGGGAACGCGCTGAATGTAGCACTACAGAAGCG
>CAYGGB010000243.1:0-1790 GCA_964349295.1 uncultured Candidatus Peribacteria bacterium
GCCCATGGCGACGCCGATGTCGGCTTTTTTGAGGGCAGGTGCGTCGTTCACGCCGTCGCCGGTCATCGCGACCACATGACCCTGTTTCTGGAGGACAGAAACGATCCGCAATTTATGCGCGGGTGATACGCGCGCGTAGACGGAAATCTTTCCCGCATCGCGTTCCAGAGCCGCTTCATCCATCGCCTCCAGTTCGGCGCCAGTGACGACGCGTCCTGTGTCCAGAATCCCAAGCTCCCGCGCGATCGCTTCCGCCGTCACGGGATGGTCACCCGTGATCATCACCACACGGATCCCAGCCTCCTTGCATTCCTGTATTGCCGCTTTCGCTTCGGGGCGCGGAGGATCGATCATGCCGACAAGCCCGAGGAATTTCATGCCCGTGGAGGCGCCTTCGAGATCCGTTCCTCCCTTGCGTGCAATGGCCAGAACCCGCAGCGCCTGCGATGCCATAGCCGTTGCCGCAGCGGTGATGTCCTTCCGCCGCTGGTCCGTCATCTCCTCCTCGCCGGTTGTGCCCCAGATGCGGGTACACAGCGGCAGGATCATTTCGGGAGCGCCTTTGGAATAAGCCATTTTTTGATCATGTATTTCATGAAGTGTGGTCATCCGCTTTGTTTCCGACGTAAACGGGATCTCGCCGACTCTCGGCGCCTGCTTCTCCAGATCACCGCGGAACAGGCCGGCCTTCGCCGCCGCAACAACGAGCGCGCCTTCGGTCGGGTCTCCGGTGATGTCGAACGCGCCTTCCGTTTCCTCAATAATCCGGGCATCGGAGGAGAGGACTCCTGCGCGCAACAGTTCTGACAATCCGTCATGGGGTTGCACCGGGCTGCCGTTCTCCGAAAAACCGCCGACCGGTGCGTACCCGGCCCCGGACACGTCGTATGTTTTGCCGACGACCCAGATCTTGCGGATCGTCATCTCGTCCTTTGTGAGCGTTCCTGTTTTGTCGGTACAGATCACCGATGTGCAGCCGAGTGTTTCCACGGCAGGCAGCCGCCGGATCAATGCGTGGCGGCGGACCATTCTCTGGACGCCGATGGCCAGTGAAATTGTCACGACCGCGGGCAATGCCTCGGGCACAACCGCGACCGCGAGTGCGATGCCGAAGATGACGATGTCGATGAGCGACTGGCCCCGGTACCATCCGATCGCGCTGATCACGATCACGACTCCCAGAGCGACTTTTGCGAGCGTCTTCCCTACTTTATCCAGGTTCTTCTGGAGCGGGGTGACCTCGGATTTTACATCCTGCAGCATCTGCGCGATCTTTCCGAATTCCGTCTGCATTCCCGTTCCGGTAATCACGGCTTTTCCCCGTCCGTAGCTCACGGATGTTCCTCCGTAGACCATGTTCCGCCGGTCGCCGATTCCCGCTTTTTCATCACTGATCGGTTCGCTGATCTTTTCCGTTGGCAGTGATTCGCCGGTCAACGCTGCTTCGTCACACCGTAAATTCACGGACACGATCACACGCGCGTCCGCCGGAATCCGGTCACCAGCTGCGAGCAGGACGATATCGCCCGGCACCAGCTGATCGGCGGGAATTTCCTCCTCCTTCCCGCTGCGGATAACCGTTGCCGTCGGGGCCGCCATGCTCTTGAGAGCATCCATTGCTTTCTCCGCCCGGTATTCCTGTATGAATCCCAGAAACACCGCAAGCAGCACGATGATCGCGATGGTGATGGCTTCGGTTTCGTGTCCCAGAAAGCCGGAGAAGACCGTTGCAAGCAGAAGAATGATGACGAGCACGTTTTGGAACTGTGCGAGCAGAAGTTTCCAAGGCG
>CAYGGB010000244.1:0-1778 GCA_964349295.1 uncultured Candidatus Peribacteria bacterium
ATATGCCGTCGGCTGTCGGGATTCTTTTTGATCCCGTCGATCAACCGCGCGATCTGGTCGACGCCATTCTTCTCATACGTTCCGTCCGGCCGCACGGTCGCGCCGAAGTTGCGCCATTGATGACCATAGACCGGGCCCAGCTCCCCTTCTGATCGCCCGAACTTTGCACACTGCTCGGCCGTTGCCCATTCGTCCCAGATCGATACGTTCACCGCCTGCAAGGATTTGACGTTGGTATCGCCTTTCAGGAACCAGAGAAGTTCCTGAAAAATGGCGCGTGTGGAGAGCTTCTTGGTTGTGAGCAGTGGAAAGCCTTCCTGCAGATTAAATCGCATCTGGTAGCCGAAAACGCTCAACGTTCCCGTTCCTGTCCGGTCATCTTTTTTGGTACCGTGATCGAGGACGTGCTGGAGGAGGTCGAGATACTGACGCATGGGAAAAGAGTATATCTGAAAATCCGGAGTTGATCATCATGGCTTGGCTGAGAACCTCCACGCCATCTCAAAAATCTGCCTCTGTGTCTCCGCGACTTCTTTGCTCTCAATGATCACCCCAAACATCTGCGGCTGTGACGCGAACGAACAGATCGCGACTTTGGAATCGTAGATGCTAATTTCGTTCGTGAAATCGAAATCCTTTGCAGGAACAAGACGGATCTCACGCAGCTTTTTTTTGTCTTCACCGCGCACATGACGGCCCGCTTCGTCATCGGGTGCGATACCGCGCAGGTGGACCCCGCGGCGGACCCGCTCTGCCACGTACTCTTCGTCATATTCCGGCCAGAACCTCCGGACAACGGCGGAATTGGCGAAGTTGAGGATCTCCCCGTGCGCCGCAAGGGTGTCGTCGTAAATATGGCGGACACCCTCCCAGCCCTCGAAGAACCGGACGCGCGGCTTGCGCTCTTTGGGCCCCTGCAGGGAACGAAGTTCGGGGAGCGAGCGATGAAGTGCATCGGCATTCTTCCGCGCTTCCACGGCGAGAGATTCGGGCGCGATGGGCGAGTACCATTTGCTGCTGGTTTTTTTGACGACAGTGAATTTGCCCTGCCGGACCATCTCTTCGAGCAGATTGTATGTCGTGATTCGGTTGAGTTTTGTTTTCTTGGCATATTCGGATGCCGGGGCAGACGCCAGCTTCAGGCCTGCGTAATAGAGGTGAGCCTGATGTTCCGTCAGTCCTGCAGTGGAGAGAATATGAATCAGATCTGTAGCCATACGTGGGAGGAGGAAGACCGCAACGTGTAATGGTCCTGAACACCGTGCGTCTCAAACGGCACAATTGCCGCTTCAGGAACAGCGTACCGGAGAGTAATCTGTTGTTCAAAATAATAACAGAAAAAACATTGTGCTCAACAACCCAATTGGAAACAGTCCTCAATCTGCGTACAAGGAATACGACATTTATATTCTCAATTCTCAATTTTTTCCCCCTTTCCCCTATGAATCCCGTCGCCGGAACGCTCGAAAAGGAAATGTTGAAGATCCCCCGCCCCCACATTGGCGAAGATCTGTCGTTCACGCCCAAGATGAAGACAGCAGAAGACGTGATGGCATTTGCCAAGAAGCACGAATGCACGGTGCTTGATCTGACGTTCGTCGACGTTCCCGGCACGCTCCAGCACACGAGCAAGCCGATTCACGAACTGGAGGATGTTCTGAAGAGTTCCGCAGGCTTTGACGGAAGCTCCATCCGCGGTTTCCGCCAGATCCAGGAATCTGACATGTTGCTCGTTCCGGATCCCTCCACGGCGATCCTCGATACCTTCAAGACCGAAC
>CAYGGB010000245.1:0-1764 GCA_964349295.1 uncultured Candidatus Peribacteria bacterium
ACCGTTTTGCTGCGGAGCGGGCTACTCTTTCTGCTGGCGATATTCCTGGGGATGCTTCTTGCGCGGGGGCTCACGCGGCCGCTGCTGGAACTGACCGCGAAGGTGGGGGCGCTCCGTCCGGGCACATGGAAATTCCGCAAAACCGTGCATACCGGCGATGAGGTCGAAATGCTCGACCGCGTGGTTGACGATCTGACCGCGCGCCTGCGGGATGCATATGAAAACCTGGAAGAAAAAGTGGCCGACCGCACGCGTCAGGTGCAGGAGGAGTCCGCGCTCGACCGCGCGATTCTCCAGAGCATCGAATACGGCGTACTCGCCATGGACAGGGAAGGTGTTATCACCGACGCGAATCCTGCAGCCTGTGCCCTGCTGCGCCGCACGAAAGACAAACTTCTTGGAGCCCGCACTGTGGATATTCTCACATTGGCTAAAAAACACAGAAAGGCCGCTTCCGAGATCCATCCGGTGACCAGGGTTTTGCGCAGTGGCACGCCATACCGTTCGCATCCGTCGCATCATCTCAGCCTGCAACGGACGGACGATTCCATCCTCCCCGTCACGCTCCAGGTGGTGCCCCTGCTGCACGGCAACCGCCGCTTCGGCGCGATCGCGGTGTTCCAGGACCAGACGGTCGAGCGCCAGATCGATTACATGAAATCCGAATTCATTTCGCTTGCGGGCCATCAGCTGCGCACGCCTCTCTCGTCTGTGCGCTGGTACATTGAAATGCTGTCGAACGAGGAAGGGAAATTTTCGGAGGAGCACAAGTCGTACCTGCAGGAAGTCGACAATGCCACGAAGCGCATGACGACGCTCATCGATGCACTGCTCCATGTGGCGAAACTGGAAGACGGCGCATTGATCGCCAACAGGCAGAGCGTGAATGTTGCGACATTCTTCCACAGGATTATCACCGAATGGATGACGATGGCCAAAGAACAGGGCGTGACACTGACCACAGATCTTGCAAGGAAAGGCCCCACCGTCACCACCGATCCCGTGCTGCTGGAAATCGTGCTGCAGAATCTTTTCGCCAACGCCCTCAAATATTCTCCTCTGAAGAAAGAGATCACCGTCGGGGTCGTTTCCGATGCCCGTTCCATTCATATTTTGGTGCGCGATCACGGCGTCGGCATTCCGCAGGGCGAACAGAAGCGGATTTTCGAGAAGTTCTTCCGCGCGCACAACGTCCGTGAAATCGATACCGACGGCACGGGTCTGGGGCTGTATATGAGCCGTGCGATCGTCGAAAAACTCGGCGGCACGCTCGTCTTCAAAAGCGAAGAGGGGAAGGGGAGCGAGTTCACGGTGATGCTGCCGGTGTGAAACAGAAAAAGCACTGACCGACGTCAATGCTTGCTCTGTTCCCGCCCCTTCATACGCCGGGTTCTGTACGCGATGGCGTGAGCCACCGGTGATGATCATCTCTCTACGATCGCGGTTACCCGCGACCTCTAGCGGAGGGGTATGTGGCCTGACGGAACCATCAGGGATTCCACTCACCCAAATCCTCCTTGCACGACCTAGAGTTTACCGATCGACCTTTCGGTCGGTCCCCCGTTCAAGCCGGGGGCGTTTCACATACCCGCAGCGCACTTGCGTGCGTACGGGTTCGTCTCTGTGGCACTGGTCCGCATGCGCATTTGCCGTATATGGGGCGCATGGGTGGGCGTTACCCACTAAGCGTTCCTCTAGAAAGTCAGCTTGCGCTGAGCTTGTCGAAGCGTGCCCGGACGTTCCTCTCTGCCTCAGTAAAGAGAC
>CAYGGB010000246.1:0-1739 GCA_964349295.1 uncultured Candidatus Peribacteria bacterium
GGATGTTGCGCGGGTCGTGGTCGAGAGAGCTGCAACAACGCAGACGGCGGCAAGCGCCATGAGTGTGAAGCCGATACCGAGAAGTCGTTTAAGCATTACTGATTTTGCGCTTCGGAACTGGGAAAGAATTTCCGGTACAGGGCGATGACGATGTTGTCGTCGGACCGGCGCTCCTCCTCCAGCCACGCGGTGACAGGGAGACCGAGCGGGAGATTCTCGATGCCGTCAGGGTAGCGGAACAACCGGAGCCGGACGTTCAGCATCCTGACATTCGCATCATACTGCGGCTCGACCCCCACGATCATCGCGTCCACGGGTTCTCCGTCAAACAAAAAATTCCCCTTCACCTTCGCCGTCATCCGCGGAACGATGCGCGGCACATCCTGCGGTTCCACCGGGATCGTGGCGAGCACGTAGAGCGCGTCCTCGGAATTATCAATGACGGTTGCCAGCCTCTGCGCGGCCTGGATGAAAATGCCGTTCTTGACCTGAACATCCGTGATGACGCCCGGCCCGACCGCGAGAATCGAAAAATCCTCCTGGCGCATCTCCTGGGTGTCGCGGTCGGCAAAGACGCGCGTCACAACAAAGAGCGTCTGATCGGTCACCACGTGCTCATTCTCTTTGACCGCGACGCTTTTGATCATGCCCTGCATGGGCGTCCGGATCTCGGTCGCCTCGCCCATCAGAACAGCATTCACGGCGGTAAAGACCCGCGGCGCGATGAACCTGTTTGTAAGCACCCATCCCTGGATGATCAGAAACAGAATCACAACGATGCCGAATGTGAAGATAGAGGAGAGTTTCACGAAGCAGCGGGAACGTAGGCAGGAACGGGAGCAGTAGAGATTGAGGGAGAGGGGGCAAGCCCGGGAATGGCCCTGCGACAGAATGACTGGAGCTGCATGCTGTTCCAGAGCAGACATGCCGTAAGAATGACGCCGCGGGGGAGGTTGTCTTCCGTCAGCAGCAGCACCGGCAACGCGCCGACCGAGAGGAACAGGAGGAGCAGGTGGGGCATGATCGATTTTACATGGTCGATGTTGCGGTGCGAGGCGCCCGAGACGATCCAGCGGATGCGGATGCCGGTCAGCACAAAGAGGCACGCGGCAATATGCGCCGGAAAGACATTGATGCCCATCACATACGTCCGCCACCGCGGCCATCCTCCATGAAGGTGCACCGTCGACAGCAGCATCATGGCGAGATAGGGAAGAAAGTGAATCGCCCATGTCCAGCCGCCCGACGCCACGTCAAACGGCTTCCAGCCGAAGTACACGTACAGGAGCGGGAGAAGAAAAAACATCGAGATGGAAAATCCGCTGAAAAAGAAGAGTGACGTATGCAGGTACTGGAATTTCTGATCAAGCGTCAGCGTCCGGCTGAATAGAGGATTGTGCGTAAAAATTATTTCGTAGCACCCCGTCGCCCACCGGCACTGCTCGCGGAGGAAACTTTCCACCGTCTCGGGCGCCTGCCCGGTGGCCAGAACGATCGGAAGATAGACCGATTTCCAGCCTGCCTCATGGAGGTAGAGCGACGTCCAGATATCCTCCGAGTGGGTTTTCTCATACATTCCGCCGACGTCGAATACGGCCTCGGTACGGAAAATGACATTGGTTCCCACGCAGAAGGCGGAATTAAACGCATTCTTTCCCGTCTGGATGTGACGATAGAAAATCTCCTGCGTTTCGGCCATGCCCCCGGCCACGAATCCTTCGCGGTTCACCAGGTACTGC
>CAYGGB010000247.1:0-1722 GCA_964349295.1 uncultured Candidatus Peribacteria bacterium
CGGGCTTGTCGAAGAATGGGCGCACATCATCGACGTCAGCGACTACGTCGTCATTCTGATGGGGTTGGATGAAAGATGTTGCATAGGAGGGTGTTACGACTGCATCAGTCACCGTGACTGTCCCGAGGGCAAACGTCTTATCAGGGCTCTGATGCTCGACTTTGTATGTGCCTGCCTTATCAAAGAGCACTTCTACGACGGCGCGTTCCGAGGGTGAGAGCACGATGGTGTCAGTGAATTCTTCTCTCTCCTTCCTTCCGGCATCACCACCGACAAGTTTCATCGCTGCATCGCCGAATCGCAGAGCAAACGGCCGGGTGTTTGCCGTGTTCGTCAGGTAGAACCGCACCACTTCTCCACGCTTCACATTCAAGTCATACGCAGTCTTTCCATTGACGAGCATCGTGTTCCCGAACCGCCCCATGAGCGCGTGATCCGCTTCCTGCTCGCCGTAGGGCACGGGCAAACCTCCTTCGAGGAGGATGTCATCGAGCATCAGCACCTCTTCACGGTTTACGGGATTGTACGCTGCTGTATCTTTCGGCGTGACCCAGAGATTGGCGTAGAGTCCCATGTCCTGCTGGAGATCCTCGCGGACATGCGGGTGATACCAGAACATACCTTCGTCGGGGACTTTTACGGTGTAGGTGAAGTTCTGTCCCGGCTCGATGGCTTCTTGCGTCACACCGGCAGTTCCATCGAATCTGTTCTCCAGACGAATGCCGTGCCAGTGGATGGTCGTCGGAACGTCGATGTTGTTTGTCACATTCACGGTGAAGGTCGAACCCTGCTTCACTCTGATCGTCGGTCCCGGGAACTGACCGTTGTAGGCGTACATCGCGAACTTCCTTCCGTCGATATTTGCGCGGACAAGTTCAGGATTGAGCGTGATCGTGTCACCGTTATTCACTTCGAAAATACTCGTCGGCTTCGCTTCGGGAAGCTGACCGATATCCTTATCCTGTGCAGGGAGGAACGATCCCTGCATCATCCCGCCCTGGTTGCCGCCCATCATTCCTCCACCGTTCTGCATCATACCGCCGTTCCCTATCTGGTTGGGATTGGTTGGTGCGCACGCAGCCAGCAGAACTGTGCCGATGATGAGAAGTGAGTGGTATTTCATACGAGGCGGGAGAAACGGGAAGTAAGAAGGAGAGTGACGAGAGGAATAATGAGCATCTGCAACACAGGCGTGAGTCCGATCTGGAGAACGGGGATGAGAGGCATTGCCTCCGTGTACTGCCAGCGTTGATCGACGTAGACCGCCCAGAGCTCGAAGCTCACGGCGAGGAGGACGCCGGTGAGCAACGTGATAGCCCACGTTGCCGGATGGGCGTAGGTTGCTCTGTCAGAAACCCAGAAAGGATCTCGATGCACGATTGCCAGCGCCGCGTAGATCGCGATCATGAAGAGTAAATCACCCCATGTTGCCTTGAAACAGATCCAGAAGTGATCGCGCAACGACGTGAAACTCGCGTAGAGCGGTGCTTGGAGATTTTCCCAGAGCAGATGCAGGATGAAGCCTCCGCCCATGAAGGCGATCATTGCACGAAGCCGATGAGGGCGGGTGCTATCCAGCATGCTTGCAGAAGCGTTTGAGGGTTTCATCGGTGTACACGGGCTGGATGGTATGATGACTGATACCGAACCGCTCCCCACAGAGCCGCTCCACTTCACCGACGATCCGTTCGCAGTCGCAAACATCCACTACTTTGATCGTCA
>CAYGGB010000248.1:0-1717 GCA_964349295.1 uncultured Candidatus Peribacteria bacterium
GAATCATCCCTCCGCGCGGGCCGCGCAGCGTCTTGTGGGTCGTCGTCGTGATTACATCAAATCCATCGTCGAACGGATTCCTAAGCTGTTTTCCAGCAATCAACCCGGCGATGTGCGCCATGTCGGCGACGGTATAGGCACCCACTTCGTCGGCGATTGCCTTCATCTTCGCGTAGTTGAGTTCGCGCGGGTATGCCGAGAAGCCTGCGAGGATGATTTTCGGCTTCTCCTGCAGCGCAACGCGTCGCATTTCGTCGTAATCAATCTCGCCGGTTTCCACATCTTTCATTTTGTACCGGACGAATTTGAAGATTTTCGTCAGATAGGTCACCGGATGACCGTGGCTCAGGTGTCCGCCATGCCCCAGATCCATGCCGAGCACACATTGTCCCGGTTCCAGCAGCGCGAAGTACATCGCGACGTTGGCAGGACATCCTGCATGCGGCTGGACGTTGGCATGCTGACAGCCAAAAAGCTGCTTTGCGCGTTCAATCGCGAGGGTTTCGACGATATCGGTGAATTCCTGGCCGCCGTAGTAGCGCTTGCCCGGATATCCTTCGGAATACTTGTTGTTGAATACCGTTCCCATCATCTCGAGCACAGCGGGGGAGATGTAGTTTTCAGACGCAATCAGCTCCACGCCGTCGCACTGGCGCTTCATTTCGCCCATCAGCGCGGCATATGCGGCGGGATCGGAAGCCTGGAGTGCGGAGAAAGCTGGCATCGCGTTGCCATCATCAATGAACGCCTGCTGTTCGGCAAGAGCATGACGGACGGTTGATCACGAAATTTATTCCTCTGACGGAAATTCCCTCTCAAATGCCTGTAACGCTTTCTCGATCTGCGTTCCACGGAACGTCTGGAATTCTGTGCTGATCTGGTGTGCCGACAGCTGTATGCCTCCGACGGTGGCGATCAGGGAAATCTGATTCTCGAATTTCGATTTGAGACCGATGAGCTCCTTGGTTACTTCCTGATGCCCCTGATACATTTTCTGGAGTTTCGACAGTTGCCCGTAATTGAAAAGGCCTTTTATGAGCCCTGACCGTTTCTGGATGGCTGTCTGGATTTTTTCTTCCAACATATTCAAAAGATCGATGCAGTCATCCAGCTCGCTGTTTAAGCGGGTGTACAGAGCGTGGATTATCATCTGAGTGTCTTTCGTGTCGGTGCGATCGGTTGCCTGCAGCTCAGGGGATAGATGATCAAATGCACCCGGGAATTCCACTCCGTCCATCCAGTCGTGCAATTGCTCCTTGGGAGGCAGGAAGGGGTCATTTGTTTCATCGAAGGAGCGGGAGCGTTCCGGCAACTCACCCGTGTTTTCCTGGCTGTCCGTACAGCCAAGACTTTTTCTCCAGTCTTCGAATCCCTTTTCTCCATAATTATGCATAGCAGCGACCGTACCCTGCGGCGTCCGAATGTCAATTTCTCTGCGCGCTATCGTTTCGTTTTTCCATTCCCCGAGCCGTTACAATCGCATCGACTCTTTCATCATGGGCTTCCATCGGAACTTCGTTGACCACCTGACACTCAAAACAGATGCCCCAGAACTGCGTTGCGGGATTCAGTTTCCGTTGTTGCATGATCCAGATGTCGTACCCGCCGTTGCCGCGGCCCATCCTGTTGCCTTTGTGATCGTATGCCCGTCCGGGAATCAGTGCGATCGCCAGATTTTCCGGTTCGAGAAGAGGGGAATCATCCGGCGGTGCGGGGA
>CAYGGB010000249.1:0-1692 GCA_964349295.1 uncultured Candidatus Peribacteria bacterium
ACACGTACGATCGACCGTTCGCGCTCCATCACCCGGATTACTTCCCTGAGCTTGGTGCCCTTGATTCCAGTCTCATTCTCAATCTGTTTCAGGTCCGGTGGAGCAAGTGGCGTTTTTCGCAACAGCATTTTGATTTTTTCGGCCAGCGCGTGTTCCTCACCCGCCAGCCGGATTTCGTGGCCCGGAAGACGGAGGAGATTCCCGGATCGCACGACGACCTTTGCCGCTTCCAGCTGTTCCAGAAATGCACGAAATACCCTCGGACCGATGTCGTATGTCAGCTTGTCGCGGACTTCCTCCATGTCCATACCCGGTACCAGTGGATGCGCGGCATGGTAAGCCTGCAGGTATTTAAGCAGTTCTTCACGGATCTGCTGCCACTTCCGTTCTGTCGTATAAAGCTTTTCCCCCTCGAAACTGAGAACACGAATCGTCTGTACCCGTGACAATTGTTCCCGCGCGTCTTCCTCTTTGAGATTCAGGAACTGGTAGACGGGCGCAAGAGACAGCGCAAACTCCTTGCTCTCGTCGATAAAAGCAGCCGCTACGGTTGACAGTTCTCCCTGATGAAGCGATTTCAGCTTCTCGGTCAGCCCGGCCTCTCCTCTCTTATGCTTGTTTGCCCAGGGATGAAGGACGACCCCGCCACCGAGGGTTCGATTGGAAGTCTCGTCGCGAACAATGAAGCGGTCGCCTTTCAAAACCAGAAAAGGCTCTGAAACCGTTATCTGGCAGTACGTCGATTGCTTCGGTTCGACCTTCTCCTGCGACCCGAGGAGAATCACCTTTGCAAATCGTTCTGCAGTTCCCAGGTGAACTCTCACCCGTTGATGGTTCTTGATTCCAGCGGCAGCCGATGGCCGGACTTCGAGAAAAGCATCGAACCGCTCGGACGTCAGCGTGATTTTCTCATCACAAATCACGTGGCCTCGGGCGAGTCCCGAACTTTCCGGGCCGCTCAAATTGAGGGCAATTCGCTGTCCCCACAGTCCGACGTCCACGGGGTCGTTGTGAACCTGAACACTGCGGACCCGAAAAAGCTCGTTTCCAGGGAGGCAGCGAACGCGGTCGCCAGCGCGGACTTCACCGGCAAGGCCGGTGCCCGTGACGATCAGGCCGTGGCCCTGAAGCGCAAACACGCGGTCCACTGGAAGACGGAAGTATCCCTGGGTGCGCGGTTTTTCGGCGCTCTGAAGTACCTGTGCGATGCAATTGCGGAGCTCCTGTAATCCGTTTCCGGTCACAAAAGAGAAAGAAACGATCGGAGAATTTTCGAGGGATGTACCCGCGGTCAGAATCCGTATGTCTTCTTCGACCTCGCGAATCCTTGCTTCGTTCGCGAGGTCGGCTTTCGTAATCACGAAGATAGCCCGCTGAATTCCCAGCAGGTGAAGAATGTCGAGATGCTCCTCGGTCTGGGGCATGATGCCGTCATCGGCGGCGACCGTGAAAAGTGCCAGGTCGATGCCGTGTGCCCCGGCAAGCATGTTGCGAATGAATCGTTCGTGGCCGGGTACGTCAACGATGCCCGCCCGGCTTCCGTCCGGAAGATCCAGGTGAGCAAACCCCAGATCGATCGAGATGCCTCGTTCCTTTTCTTCCTTGAGCCGGTCGGTATCCTCGCCAGTCAAGGCTTTGATGAGGCTTGTCTTGCCGTGATCGATATGTCCGGCGGTACCGATGATGTAAGGC
>CAYGGB010000250.1:0-1691 GCA_964349295.1 uncultured Candidatus Peribacteria bacterium
GGTCTACACCGTTGAAATCTCCAGCGCGTCGCACCCGTTTTATACCGGACAAAGCAAGACGATCGACACCGCCGGCCGCGTCGAGAAGTTCAAGGCCCGCGCAGCGAAGACTTCGAAGAAATAACGATCCTGACGCACGACGCCCCGCATCGCGGGGCGTTTGGCGTATATACTTATCCTTATGGCTGACCCCATCATCAACCCCGAAGACTACGCAGACGACCACCGCGTCGGTTTTCTAGTCACGGAATGGAAGCGCCTCCTGCAGGCGGAAAAAGACGCGCAGGAATTATTGGAAGTGGATCCGGGAATGAAAGAACTCGCGGAAAAGGAAATCGAAGATATAGAAGGGCAGAAGGACCGCCTCGTCGAACAGATGGTGCAAATCGTCGGTAATCCAAACGAGCGCGAATGGCCGAACGAAATCATCCTTGAAATCCGCTCGGGCGTCGGCGGCGACGAAGCCGCGCTGTTCGCGGAAGAACTTGCGCAGATGTACGTGAAGTACGCGCAGACGAAGGGCTGGAAAGCGAAAAATATCGAAGAATCGCGATCTGACCTCGGCGGCATCAAGGACGTACAGATCGAAGTCAAAGGCGAGAATGCATACCGTGAAATGCGCTATGAGACGGGCGTTCATCGCGTGCAGCGCATTCCTGCGACGGAGAAACAAGGACGCATCCACACCTCGACCGCATCGGTCGCCATCATGCCGATCTACAAGCGCACGAAAGTCGAGCTCAATCCGAGCGACTTGGAGATCGAGACGTCCCGCTCCGGGGGTGCTGGCGGGCAAAATGTGAACAAGGTGGAAACGGCCGTGCGCATCATCCACAAACCGACAGGGCTTGATGTGCGCTGTACCTCTGAACGCTCGCAAGCGGCCAACAAAGAGCGCGCGATGAAGTTGCTCACTTCGAAAATCCAGCAGCTGAAAGACGAAGAAGACGACCGCAAGCGCGCCGCCGACAGAAAAGGGCAAGTCGGGACCGGCGACCGTTCGGAAAAGATCCGCACCTACAATTTCCCGCAGGATAGGATCACCGACCATCGTATCAAAGAGAACTGGTCCAATATCGAGAAAATCATGGGCGGCGCAATCGGTCCGATTTTGGAGGCGCTTGAAAAGGCGGAGGGAGGAGTAGTTTCGGAGGAGGAATGATTATTGTTTGTCAACAATAGTAAACTCATCCGTGATCATTTGATCGGTCGCTTTTGTACTATCTCCTCGTGTTTTCTTAAAAAGGTTATCGATCACTGTTTCTGTTCCTCCGACACGATTTCTTTGTTCGCCAATTCGGTACACCCGATCTCTCATCTCAAGTCGAAACTTCGTCAGATCTCCGATTTTTTCATTCCGTGCTTCTCTATCTGCGGTGGCAGGATCCATTAGTTTTTTAACCATCTTAGGATCTACTGCGCTCGCAACTGCCATACCACCTAAAATTGCCCCACCCTGCAAGACTTTCCGTCGAGTCAGTCTTTTGTCTTCTTGACCCTCATTCTGGTTTCCTTGTCCTGGCATTGCCTCGTTTGACATACAAAATAAGAGCTAACTTGTATGTCAGAAAGTATAGCACCAGAAGTTGCCAAAATTGGCCAATTCTGTTAGTATCTGCCCCACATATGACTACTGCCGCAAGCGCTGATATTAAGACCCTTTTTGACGCAGGGGCGCACGTGGGCTATGC
>CAYGGB010000251.1:0-1689 GCA_964349295.1 uncultured Candidatus Peribacteria bacterium
CATGCGGCTGATGACCACCGGACGGAATTTCTTCGGAAGTTCCTCGATCGTTATCTCAAATGGGCTTTCCTTTTCCCTAGCATCGTCGCCGCGGGATCTGAGACCCGAGAACAGGCCCAATCGCTTTTTCACATCTTTTCCGTCTTCAACCGTCTTGCTCATGTCGCGTTCTCCCGACCCGGAATCACCGGCCACCGCCGTTATTGTGTCCGCCCGCCCTTGCGGCGCCCGCCGTATCGGACTGCCCGGGCAGCAAGGCGCGGACCAGCGAGGTCATTTCATCAAAATCAAAGGGCTTTTGAATGACTTCGTCGGCGCCCCATTCTTTGGCAAGCTTCAAAACGCTGGAGCCGCCGACCTGACCACCGCCGGATACAGCGATGATTCGAATACCCGGCTGGCATTGGCGAAGTTCGTTTATCGTTTCCCCGCCGCTTTTCGTTGGCATGAAGATATCAGTAATCACCAAATCGACCCGGTTCGTTTTACAAAGCGTTATACCGTCATACCCATCGTCCGTCGTCAAAACGTTGATGCCCTGGTCCTCGAGTATGATCCTGAGAGTCTCTCGCACCCCTTCGTCGTCATCGATGACGAGGACACGAAGCGGTTGTGCGGACGTGTTCAAGCCATCTGTTTTCATCTCAGGCCCGTTCCCTCAACGGCTCTCGGTTCTTGCTTTCACCGAGAATGAAATCCCTGATCTTGTCGCCGGCAATCGGCCGGCTGATGAAATAGCCCTGCACCTTGTCGCATCCCGTGGTCGCGAGGAATTTAAAATCGCCAATGCTTTCGGCCCCCTCGGCGCAAACGGTCAAACCGAGCCTGTGCGCCATTTCGATCATCGCCCGCACGATGACGCGCGCTTCTTCGTTGGTGCCTATGTCGTGGACGAAGGACTGATCGATCTTGAGTTCCGTGAACGGCATTCGATAGAGGTGAATTAGGGACGAAAACCCGGTGCCGAAGTCGTCAAGCGACAGGCGAAACCCCTTGATCCGAAATCGCGTCAAAATGTCTGTGGCCCGCGCCGTATCCTCCATGACACCGGTTTCGGTAATTTCGATGATGAGGCGCTTGGTGTCGACGCTGTACTGTTCCGCGAGCGCCGCGATTTCGTCTGGTAGCGAGAGATTTGTCAACAATTGCGGCGCAACGTTGACGGCAACGGAAACCGGTAGTTTCAGTCGATCCCATTCCCGCATCTGCCGACAAACGCCTGTTACCACGGCGTGTGTCATCGGCAAGAGAAGGTCGGATTCCCCAATCGCCCCGAGGAATTTGTCAGGGGTCAGCAACCCCTTGACGGGGTGTTGCCAGCGCACCAAAGCCTCAACTTCCGTCGATGTCGATCTCGAAGTTTCTGGCAAGGTCGCTTTCGGTTGATAATGTGCCACGAGCTCGCCATTATCGATCGCTGCAACAAGTTCCTGCGCGGTGACGGATTCAGCAAGTTGCGATTGCGTCGCCAACAGCGCCTCGAGTTTCTCGATCGAAATCGGCTTTTCCAGCACTCCTTTCATGTTTAATCCAAGTTCCTGGCCCAGCCGCCCGGCCGAATTGAGAACCTTCTTGTCAAATCCGCTCATCAAGACGACTTCCGTCGTGCTGTGTTCTGCGGATAAGAATCGCAACAACTCGACGCCGTCGATGCCCGGCATCGCCAGATCCATGACGGTGATCATCGGC
>CAYGGB010000252.1:0-1679 GCA_964349295.1 uncultured Candidatus Peribacteria bacterium
GGGCAACGTTTATGGTCGCGGATTCGATCATTCAGTTTCTTGCGGAACATGGGGCGAACCTGGACGCCAGAGATATGTATCAGCAAACGGCTTTAAGTTCCGCTTCGGGTATCCGTCTTCCCTGGGTCCCTTCGGGCAGAGAGCTGGGGGAAGAGGGTGGGATTCGTCAGAGTACGATGCAGTTGCTTTTGAAGTTAGGTGCTACGCCATTGAACACTCCGGGTTATTTCACGCCTGTGGGGCAAGACTCGGAGGTGTACCGCCTCAACCCGCGGCAGCGCAGAATACCGGGTATTGATTAGCGTCCGAAAACATATAGGTGACCCATATGAATAGTTCAGAAGAAAAACCGGAAAATAACTCGCAACAGAATTCGGTAGATCGCCGCCAGTTCTTGCAGATTGCCGCAAGTGGCGCAGCGGGATTGGTCGCCAGCAATACAGCGCTGAACGCGCAGCAAACGAGTGCACAACAACCTGAAGTGACGGTTAACGAGGATGGCGCGCTGCCCCTCGTCCGGGCGGGATCCGACTTTATGTTAGACGTCATCAAATCGTTGGGCTTTGAGTACGTCGCAGCGAATCCTGGATCCAGTTACCGCAGTCTGCACGAGTCCACCATCAACTATGGAGGCAACGTTAAACCCGAGCTCCTGACCTGCCTTCACGAAGAGGCCTCTGTTGCAATGGCTCACGGCTACTTCAAGATTGAAGGCAAGCCGATGGCGGTTTACGCATATGGATCCGTTGGCCTGCAGCACGCTGCGATGGCGATCTATAGCGCCTTTTGCGACCGGGTGCCGGTCGTGCTTTTTGTGGGAAACGACAGTGATGCGATGAAGCGGCGGGGACGGGCGGACTTTGTCCATAGCGCGCAAGATGTCGTACATCTCGTCCGCGATTTCACAAAGTGGGATGATGCTCCCGTTTCGCACGGTCACTTTGCTGAATCCGCCGTACGCGCGTACAAAATCGCGATGACTCCGCCGATGATGCCGGTCGTGCTGTCCGTTGACAAGTACCTGCAAGAACTACCAATCGAGGACGGGGTGCACTTGAGCATTCCGAAACTTTCGCCTACCCTGCCGCCACAAGGAGATTTGGCCGCTGTAAGAGAGATCGCAAAAATGCTGGTCAACGCGGAATTCCCCGTACTGGCCGTTGAGCGGGCTGCCCGTACGGCCCAGGGTCTTCAGTATCTGGTGGAGCTGGCGGAGCTGCTCCAGGCTGCCGTAGTCGATACCATCCAGCGCATGAACTTTCCGTCCCGTCATCCGCTGAACCAGAACAACGGCAGAGGACCTGATCTCAGGGTCATTTCCAATGCAGACGTCATTCTGGCGCTGGAGAATCCGGAACTTTGGGGAATGGTCAATGTGGCCGGCGACGAGGATGAGGAGACGCGATCGCGATTGAAGCCGGGCGCAAAGGTGATCAGCATCAGCTCGCTCGATCTGTTCACGCGCAGTAATTATCAGGATTTTGGCCGTTACGTGGGTGTGGACATGGCGCTCGCCGCCGATGCCGAAGCAACGCTACCTGTGTTGATTGAAGAGGTCAAACGCCTGATTACTGCCGACCGCAGGAGAGTGTTTGAAGCGCGTGGCGCGAGCCTGGCTGCAACAAAACAGCGCAGGATGGAACAGGCTCGTGTGCAGGCTTCCTATGGTTGGGATGATA
>CAYGGB010000253.1:0-1670 GCA_964349295.1 uncultured Candidatus Peribacteria bacterium
TTCTCACACAAGTGAAGGACGGTGAGACGAAGATCTTCCGCTTCAAGGCGAACCGCCCGGGAGTCTACGTCTACCACTGCGCAAGTCCGCATGTCCCCACTCACATTGCAAACGGCATGTACGGGATGATCATTGTCGAACCCAAAGAAGGTCTTGCTCCTGTGGATCACGAGTTTTATGTCATGCAGGGCGAACTCTACACATCAGGCGCACTGGGACTGCAAGGCCACCAGAAGTTCTCCCGCCAGAAACTCCTCGCCGAGGAACCCGAATATTTCGTCTTCAACGGTCGGGTCGGAGCCTTACGGGGAAGCGGGGCGTTGAGGGCGAAGGTGGGTGAACGCATCCGTCTCTACGTCGGCGTCGGCGGTTTCGTCCCATCGAATTTTCACGTTATCGGAGCAGTGTTCGACAGGGTGTATCCCGAAGGTGATATCACCTCCCCGCCGCTTCGTAACGTCCAAACGACGACTATCCCGGCGGGCGGTTCTACCGTCGTGGAGTTCACGGTCGACGTGCCTGGTACGTATCTCCTCGTCGACCATAGCCTGACGCGATCCATCGACCGGGGAGCCTTGGGGGAAATCATTGTGGAAGGACCATCGAATCCGCAAATCTTTTCAGCCGTCAATCCCGATCCCAACCATACACACGCTGATCTCGCGATGTGGATTGATGGACGGAGAATCGATCTCTCGGATGAGAAATACATGCTGAATGAAACATCGAATGATCCCGACAAAGAAACGAATCCACATCTTCATGACGGCAACGGACTGGTTGTTCACCGGCATAAGCCCGGACAATCCATCGGTGAATTCCTGGATGCAATAGGTATCACCACCACCATCCAATGCATCACTTTGGACGCTGGAACATCAACCCGTAACAATGATGGGAAGCGCTGGCGAATGTTTGTCAGTGGCAGAGAGCAGCCATTCGATCCGGCATACGTCTTTATCGATCTTGATCAGCTTCTTCTCACATACGGTGCAACGGAAGAGCAATTGGCGGAACAACTGCTCTCGCTCTCAGACGATGCCTGTTTGTATTCCCAGACCTGCCCCGAGCGCGGAAAGCCGCCCGTGGAGAACTGCATTGCAGACCCTGCCGTTCCCTGTGTAGAACCCTAAGAAATATGGATACCTGTTCTACCATCCCACATCGGCCTTCCTCGTCCTCTGCTCTTGAGTGGAAATTCATCTGGGCATTCATTCTCAACGGAGGACTAGCAGTCACCGAACTCGCCATGAGCGTCGTGACGGGCAGCACAGCTGTGCTCGCGGATGGCCTCATGAACCTCGATGATCTCTTCGCTCTCGGTTTCAGCATTTACAGCGAACGCAAGACGCGGCAAGCGCCGGACGAACGTCGCACCTTCGGCTACGGGCGGATGGATGCGCTAGCGGGGTTCGTGAAGGGCTGCCTGCTTCTTCTCTCGTCTCTCGTCGTGCTGCTCCAAGCGGGACGGATTCTTCTTATACCAGAGTCGATCGCGGGAACGACCGTACTCTTCATTGGCATCGCCTCGCTCGCGGTGAACTTCATTTCCTCAGTGATACTGAAGGCAGATGCCTGTTGTAGTCTGAATGCGCGTGGGACGTACGCCTGCATGACCTATGACATGATCGGCTCATGCGCCCTCATTGCGAGTGGTCTCCTCTCGCGCT
>CAYGGB010000254.1:0-1639 GCA_964349295.1 uncultured Candidatus Peribacteria bacterium
GCTCCAGAAGAGCGCAAAGCTCCCTCATCGTTGACGGGAGGGGATTCTGGGGCTCCTGACGATATCGTATCTGGCGTAATGCGGCATTTTTTGCTAGAATGATGGGATTTTTACATACATTTCATGCCCTCAATTCCCGCAACAAAAACACTATTTCTCACGACCGACGAGCGCGCACTCTTTGAAAAACTGCCGAAAAAACTGAAGGATGACTGGAATGTGCACGAGGAATTCGGCAAATATGAAGATACAGCAGAAACAAAACAGATTCGTTTTGAATTACTCCGGCTCCGGGGACCGGAATTCAAGGGAATCATGGAACAGGCAGAACATGTGGGATCGGAAAAAATGTTTCAAGAGTTTGTGAATTCTGTCGATCTCTCATTCATGTCCGAAGATCAACTCATCGATATTTTCTTCATGCTCGGTCCAGATGTCCTCAGTGCGCTGGTCGCACATGGGATCGAACGGGCTCGGGAAAGTGAAGACATGGAAATGACGGCGGCAATCGCAAAATTCCGCCACATCGTTTTTGATGCCTATGCATCGATTTCCCATACATGAATATGCCTACCCCTCGCTCAAAAATTGCCATCGATCGTTCTCCGGAAATGGAAATTACCGGTCGTACGGTCAAAATGATCGAACAGAAATATCCAGATATGGATCCCAAAGCGATGGTCCGCATCATCAATGAAGACAAAAGGGCGCTGGCGAAAGAGATCCATGATTCCTTGGATGATAAAATGAAAAGGCTGTACCCCACGGATGCCCTCGAAAAGAAGCTCGATAAAATTTCAGAACAAATTTCCGGCTATCAAAAGGTCGGAAAGGAGGCGAAGAAAGACGGGTGGATCATGAAAGGACTCAAGGGAATCACGTATCCCATCCGTCACCCGATCAAAACAGCAACTTTCTTGCTAAAGGCAGCTTTGGTGACGGCTGTAGTTGCCGCCATTGGCGCCATCGTCGGTGGCTACTTCTTTGGTGGAGTTGAGAACTTTCTCCAAAAAGTCGGTCTTTCGCGGCTGACAGGTGCCCGTAATGCCGCACAACCAACGGGGAGATTGACGACGGGTCCATACGTCACCAGAGTCCCCACAAATCCCAATCCTGTGGATGCTGGCGGGCCGGTATTACCTGGACAACAGGTCGGAGGACCGGTCAGTCCCGGACAAACACCCGATACTGTCGGAGGCGGATCATTCATGGACTACTTTCGGCGCCTTTGGAGTCCTGGTCCAGGCGTGCAACCCCCTGTACAGAATCCGCAGCAAGGGAATCCCCAAGTGCTTCCTGTTCTTCCCAGCAATCCCAACGTCCTTGATTAATCGTCGGGCAACACACTTTTAACTTCTGCATTTCATGGCCTTCGAAGCTCCAGAACACCAACAGCAGCCGCTCCCCGAAGGCATTCCTGCCGATGTCGGGAAAACGGCATCAGCATTGGCCACTGCGGTGGCGAACAACAGAACCTATGTTCAGGAAGGCCAGGCGCTCAATGTCCTCGATTCGTTCCGCAAGCTTCCTCTTGAGAAGAAGGAAGCCTTGCGAAAATACCTTCAGAGCCGCGTAGGCGATGGGTACAATGTCGTGTTCGTTGGCAGCCGGGAAGAATCCATCATTCAAATCATTCCAT
>CAYGGB010000255.1:0-1632 GCA_964349295.1 uncultured Candidatus Peribacteria bacterium
CTGGATGACCTCGCTGCCGCACCGCTCGCACTTGCCCTCCCACACCTGTTCGTTCGCCAGCACCGTCTGATCCTTGGGACAGTAATTCACATTCCCGAGTTTTTTGTACGCCAGTTTGTGCTTGTACATCTGGAGGAAGAGCCACTGGGTCCATTGATAATATTCAGGCTCCGACGTGTTCACGGTCTTGTCCCAGTCATACATGCAGCCGATTTTTTTGAGCTGCGCTGTCATCGTCCGGACATTTTCGGCAATCGATTTGGCGGGAGGGACGCCGGTTTTGATCGCGTAATTTTCGGCAGGCAATCCGAACGCGTCGTATCCCATCGGTGCAAAAACCTGGTGGCCGTGCATGCGCATGTAGCGCGACCACGTATCGGCGGGCGCGTAGTTATACCAGTGACCCACGTGCAACTTGTCGCCGCTCGGGTACGGGAACATGACGAGCGAGTAGTAGGGATTTTTGGCTTTCGACAGATCTGTCCGGTACGCACCGGACTCCTCCCAGCGTTGCTGCCATTTGGATTCGACGGACGACGGATTGTAATCGTGAGGCATGCGCGGAGTGTAGCGGAAAGACCGGAGAGAACGCTATTTTTCACGTTCAGGATGGCCGGAAGCCGCGCTGATGACGCTGATCATTTGCATACGGGGAAAATTCCATTAGGTTGACTCTCCTATGGGAAGTCTCAGCAATCTGAGTTCACTTGCCGGCAAGGTGGAAGATGTGTTCTCTACAGTCGGCGGAAAACAGGATGCCGAGAGAAAAACCGACGACATTCTCTGGGCCGAAATCATCCGCATCGGCAATCAGGGGCCCAATGACACTCTCTGGAAAAAGATGGATGCCGTCTGGAGACAAACGCTGGTGCCTGCAGGGAAAGAGTATGCCTCGTACGAAGACTGGCTGGACCGGGTATCACGACTCTGGCTGACCACGTGCAGCATCCGTCACCTCCTTGTGAAATGGGCACAGATCAATCCGAACAAGTACGAGAGCAATCCTCCCGCCTATCCGGTCACGCAAAAAGCACCCGAGATGAGCGATATGAGTCCGTCATTTGAGGTGGCGCTCAAAAACATGCAATGGAAAACCAATATTCATCTCAGACAGGCAGGGGTCGCGCTGGCACCGGACCTGGATTTCGACCGCTGGAAATTACGGCTCAAGATGAAAAGAAAGATCGACAATGTCTCTATCGCGTATCTGAGTCACGACCGATCGACGGCAATCGGACTCTCGGATTATGACGTGGTCGCCGCTCCGCAGACGACGCCTTTCAAAAAGAAACACCACTATGCATTTGACAAACACGAAATGGATCTGCCGATTTCCTGGCGACAGGAGATGATGCCGACAAAGCTCTATGCAAACACGGATATGCGCAATGTCCCCGCGCTCTTCCAGCCTGTGGAAGTCAGCGTCCAGCTGGCCATTGAACTCCTACGAGAGGCGCATGCGCTGAAGATTCCACTGGTCGTACGGGATGATCTGCAGGCGCCGGTGCAGAAGAAGACACCATGATTACCGCTTACAGAAGACAAAAATAAGGCATGATGATGAATAATATTCTGGGCAAGAACGGGATGAACTGCTACAGTGCCGGACCCTTACTGGGCTGTTTTTTGGCA
>CAYGGB010000256.1:0-1618 GCA_964349295.1 uncultured Candidatus Peribacteria bacterium
GTGTCCGCTGGTCCTTGATGCGTCGGCATTGCAGGAATGGACCGTGCTTGCCGCAAAGGGAAAGAATGCGGTCCTGACGCCACATCTGGGAGAACTAGAGCGTATGGGCGTGCATCTGAAGAACATCGGTGCGGTCGCCAAACGATCCGGCCTGACGATCCACGTGAAAGGCCGCATTGATCACGTTGCCGGACCGGACGGGAAAGTCCGGAAGATCGCCGGAGGGAATGCAGGACTGACAGTGGGAGGAACGGGTGACGCGCTGGCGGGACTCATCTGCGGACTCATTGCACAGGGAATGAAACCGGCTGACGCGTGCGCAACCGCCAGTCGCGTCATCAAACGGGCGGGGACAGTCCTCTTCGCGGAAAAAGGATTCGGGTACACGACGCGGGAAGTGATTGAGCGGATACCGTATCTCCTGCATACTCTCTAACATATGAAAATCGGCGTCATCTCCGACACGCACGAACACATCGATAACATCGAGAAAGCGAAAAGCGTTTTTGCGAAAAACAACGTGGGCTACATCATGCACCTAGGGGATTACTGCGCCGGACCATCCGTCCGCGCGTTCAAGGGGACAAAAATTGTCGGTATTCTCGGAAACAATGATGGCGACGTGCTGCGCATCCAGAACAACTTCAAGCAAATTGAAGGAGACTTCCGCTGGGAATTCTGCGTCCTGAAGGAAGACGGCATCAGTATCGCCTGTTACCACGGCACTGTCTCCGAAATCACCGAAGCGTTGATCAACTGCAAAACGTATGATGTCGTCCTCTGCGGTCACACGCACGAACCGCGCCAGGAAGTCCGCAACGGCGTGACTGTATTGAACCCTGGAAGCGCTCACGGATTCGATACAAAAGCCACTGTAGGTATTCTGGATACCATGACCAAGAAGACGGAAATCATCGAACTCCGCTGAATCATGATTACTTCGCCTTTCTCCCTCTTCCGGCCCTTTGAAGATCGCCTCACAACCGCCTTCTTCACCAAAACCGACGACATCCGCAGCGACGAAACCGCCGCGAAATCTCTCCACGTACCGAACGCTGCAGGCCTCAATCAGATGCACGGCAACCGCACCGTGATCATTCGATCAGCATCCGGCCGGACCGAAGAAGCGGACGGAATGATCACCGACGTTCCCGATCTCGCCCTCTGCCTCCGCTGGGCCGACTGCCAGAACTTTGTCATCTTTGCGCCGGAACGGAACGTCATCGGCGTCCTGCACGTGGGATGGAAAGGACTAATCGCCGGAGCGATACCGGAATTTTTTCGCGTCATGAAAGAAGAATGGAACATCGATCCGCCGGAGACATTCGTCGGCGCAGGTCCTTCGCTGTGTACGCAATGCGCAGAATTCAGTGATCCGATGCGCGAGCTGCCGTCCGTCCCAACCGGATTCATTCACAGCAAGACGGTTGATCTGCAGGGCGCGGCAACAGATCAATTTGTGAGACTTGGTGTCAGACCTGATCAGTTTGAGCGTCATCCGGACTGCACACGGTGTCATCCAGAAATGTATTGGACATACCGGGGAGGGGATCGGGAGAAGGTGAAGGCCGGACATACGAACCTGACAGCCTATTCATTGACATAACAAACTATATTC
>CAYGGB010000257.1:0-1611 GCA_964349295.1 uncultured Candidatus Peribacteria bacterium
AGCGTATACAGGACAGGCCGTTTTCGCTGATTCTCCTCGATGAAATCGAGAAAGCCCATCCGCATGTCCTCAACGTCTTCCTGCAGATTCTCGATGAGGGATTTCTGATCGACGCGCGCGGGATCAAAACGGATTTCCGCAACACCATCATCATCGCCACCAGCAATGCGGGAGGCCTCTTTATCCGCGATGCGCTCAAGATCAATCCGCTCGTCGACCGTGCGGAATTCAAAAAGTCGCTCATCGACAATATCCTCAAAGAGCGTCTGTTCTCGCCGGAATTCATGAACCGCTTTGATGACGTGCTCGTCTTCTTTCCGCTCACCCGCGAGCAGGCGACCCGTCTGACCATTCTGATGCTCGACCATGTGATCCGCGAATTCGACGAGAAGAAAGGTGTCAAAATTTCCGTCGACCGCGACGTGGTGGATGTGCTGACGGAGAAGGGATACAGCGTTGAATTCGGCGCGCGCAACATGCGGCGGACCATCACCGACGTCATCGAGAATCACATTGCCGATTACATGCTGACGCATCCGGTGAAACGCGGCAGCGAGATTGTCATCCGGGCGGCGGATCTGCATGTGTAGGGATAGTGGCTTCGGAGGGCCTTTTCTGCTATACTAAGGAGAAATGTCTGACACAAAAACATCCCTCAAAAAGCAGATCCTGGGCGCCGCCGCCGGTGCGGCCGTGGCGTTTGTGGTCTATCAGAGTTACACGTTTGTGTCCGGTCAGATCACCGCGCAGGTGACGCCGCCTCCCATCGGTTCGGGGATTATCAATGGCGCACTGGTTGCGCCGCAGTACGCCGCTCCCATGGGCATGTCCGGATCGCCTGCAGTCCCGTCGTCCTGGAGTTCCTCCAGTACAGTTCCTTTTGTCATGATGGCGTCCTCCGCATCCTCTTCTGCCATGCTCCCGCCTGCCGCTACGGGGCCGGCTGCCGGCGCTTTGGCGAAGGTGGCCGTGTCGTCTTCCTCGTCTTCCGTCTGGTCCTCCGTAGGCTTCGTCGCGGCATCGTCGTCCTCTGTGGCACCGGTGATCCAGCGGCAACAGTGGAGTTCCCCCGGAGGCAATCCGGTCCGGGTGCAGGAGATCATGCTGGAGGAGCAGGTAGGGGCGAAACATGTTGCGCCCGTACCGGTTTCTTCGCATCCACAAGGGACGTTGCCGAAGTCGGGATTCGGGCTGGATGTCGTTGCATTGATGGCGTTGGGGGCGGTGATGGGGAGGAAGAGATTGAAACATGCATAGAGACTAGGGACTAGGGATTAGGGACTTCTCGCATGCGGGTGTTGTTTCATAGAGTCTCCTACGAGTTCCTAGTACCCTAGTCACTAGTCCTTTCAACTTATGATGTTCCCCGACATTCCCGGTCCATTCATTGTCCTGTTCAGTCTGTTCGGCCTGATTCTCGGCAGCTTCGGCAACGTCCTGATCCTCCGCCTGCCCCCGGGCCGCAGCATCGGGGGCCGCTCGGGATGTCCTCATTGCGGACAGATGCTCCGGATCATTGATCTGATTCCTGTCGTGAGTTTTATCTTTCTGCGGGGCCGGTGCCGGTCGTGTCATAAAAAAATATCGTGGCAATATCCGATCGTCGAAATC
>CAYGGB010000258.1:0-1600 GCA_964349295.1 uncultured Candidatus Peribacteria bacterium
CCGCATATCCAACCCGATCAGCGTGACGCGGGACGGATCGAACTTCCGGATGGCCGCCCGCGTGTCGTCGTCCGGCGGTCCGTCCGACACCACCACGATGTCGAGCTGGGCATCCGGATACTGCTGCTCAAGGCAATTCTTGATGCGCGCCGGCAAACGGCGTCCTTCGTTTCTGGCTGCGATGACGATCGAGACCATGGGGGTGATCGGCTGCCGGGTCACGGCTTTGGTTTCCCGCGCGCTCCAGAGCGCCAGCAGGAGGGGATAGCCCAGGTAGGTATAGAACAGGCCGATGAGTGAACCCCACAGTGCCGCTTCAAGCCATATTTCGTAGCCATGGGTCATTGGCTCAACCTTGAGGATTGCAAATTGATTTCACCGGTCAGGGTGTTTTGGCTGTACTTGTGCGTACGTCTTAGTCTCGTGTTCGAATCTATGGGAGAAAGGCAAAAGGAACAATCAGGTGTTCACGGGAATCAGGCCCGGAAAAAGCCTGCAGATCCCGTAAGATTAAATTCAGAAACTTCCTAGGCAGAGACCCCAGGGATCCGGCACATTGTCAGGACTTCCGTCACGACACCGTACCGACGAGGGGCCAAACGAACCTGCACGGGCGGAGGCCCGATCGCAGGATTGCGCAGCGGCGGAGCGAAGGATCGGGGTTGCGGGTGATGAAGAAAACGGCCGGCTGGCGATGCTGCGGCAGGAAATGAGGTGCGTGGAATCGTCGAGCGCGATCGGGGAGACGGCCGTGTCGCATGCGGCATGCGACACGGCCGGAAGCTCAGATTGCCCTGGACGAGATGGCGCGGAGTTCTTCGCCGGCCGTCGAGACGTGGTTGGCGTTCATCAGCCCCAGGACGCGTACTAGGATCCCCGTGCGCGTCGCGGTTTGGGTCTTTTTCAAGATCCGTTTGATGTGTTCCTTCACCGTCTGTTCTGCGATGCCCAGCGCATTGGCGATTTCCTTGTTGGTCCAGCCCTTCAGCAGATGCTGGACGACTTCCTCCTCACGGGTCGTGAAGTGGAAACGTTCGTGCGCGTCGGCCAGGCAGCTCTTCCAGGTTTCCATGACGTCCATGATGAACAGAACCCGCGACCGCTCGGGATGCGCGGGATCGGGGATGACGAAGCCACGGAACAGCACCGGATAGTCCGGAGAACCCATCACGCAGTTGCACTGCAGTTGCCACCAATCCTGGGTGGCGCCGTTGTCGTGCTGCGCGCGCCACAGCTTGATGAGACGGTAGCACTGCCGCATGACGCTGATCAGCGTGCCGCTGTCATCGGGTTGAGCCGAGGAGGAGGCGAGGGTCCCGTTGATACGCCCGAACATCTTCCAGGCCTCCGGGCTCATGTACAGCAGCTCCATGGACGCGGAGAAGACGACGATCCCGGGAGTCGGGCCGTTCGTGGACACGGTCCGCTCGGTCTTGGAGTCACCGGGGGATTCGGCCGCCACCGTCTGTGGAACCTCCCAGGCGCTGCCGAACATGGAGAGCGGCCCCTGGGCATCGGTGAAGACTTCCTGGGATGCCGGCCCGGGTGTCTGGATCGAAACTGACTCGCGGTTCGTGTTCATAGATATCCTCTCTCTTCC
>CAYGGB010000259.1:0-1587 GCA_964349295.1 uncultured Candidatus Peribacteria bacterium
CACGAGAGATCACCTCGCCAGCTGTGCAAACCCTATCACTCTCTCCAACCTCGTGTCATACAGCACCACCGTCCTCGCGTCTGCGGACAACCTTCCCTCCGCAATCTCATACGACTGCGGACCGAATGCCGTCTGCAGCTGCCCGAGGCTGACGGCGGTTGCGTCGGGGAAGCCGGTATCCCGCGGATCGACGATGCTGCTGAGGAACACCATGACGGACGGATTCGGTTTGATCTCGAAGGCGGCGCTGAAATAGAGAATGTTGTCCCTGAGCAGTGCCTCGCCAAAAGCGTCTTCGTTCAGTGTGAACGTCTGGAACTTTCCGGACATGCCTTCGTCAATCAGCGCGCGGGCCTGCGCGACACGGTCGAGGGCGCGGAGTCGTTCGCTGTCGATGATCGCGGCTTTTGCAGAATCTTTGATGATCGGATCTTTCGTTCGCACGAAATCCGCCAGATGTTCGGCCATGCCGGACCAGTACCGCTCGGCGAGCAGAGGATTGCGGAGGCGTTCCTGGAGGGGAAGGCTGAGGGGGGTGGTGGATGCTGTTGTGCAGCCGGTGAGGATGATGATGGTGACGGCGGTGAGAAGGCGTTTCATAGCGGCGGGAGTATAGAAGAGGGAGTTGGAAGCACAAAGGGAACAAAAGCGACAGAAGGAGCGACAGAAGGGTGTGGAAGGTACAAAGGGGACAGAGCGTTGTCACACTGAGCCCCTCATTCGATCGGGATAAACTCCGCGATGTGCGACAACGCGGCGTACAGCAGAATTCCGCATGTCTCCTTCGCTCCGCTCAGGATGACATGCTGCGCATTTCTTCACCCCGGTCCCATCACGCCGCCATCGCATGCTGTACCTCGCTCGATCTCCCCGCACTCTTTTCCTGTGCGGAAGCAGCAGTGATATCTCCGGTTGTGAGCGGGTACGAAACTCCCCGCTCATGCATCAGCCGCGCGAGCTTCTTCATTTTCGGATGCATGCGTTGGACGATATCGAGGTGTTGTTCATACAGGATTCCTTCGGGAATCATACTGGTCCAGTACCAGAAATTCCGAACGTTCTTCTGTTCGTTGATTTCCTCGACCACGGTGGTTGCGCTCTGGTCGTTGGTGTAGATGATCTGCGCGCCCTTGACACCGTCCTGGTTGCGCACAGCCTCGCGCGACTGGGCGAATTCGCCTTTGACGTAGTTGGCTTCCCAGCCGAATTTCTTGTGGCCTTTCTCGATGTGCTCTTTGGTTTCCACTTTGGCTTTCCGTTCGATGGTCTTCTCTTTTCCCTTGTCCAGAAAGTTATGCTGATGGCACCACACGCGGTTGTACATGAGCGTCGTGAGCGCCCAGAACGCCTGATAGCCTTTGTTGAGCGCCTGGATATACGTCCGCTGGAGCTGCCAGGGGAGTTCATGGACGAGTGCCTGCATGTCGGAGAGGACCTGCTCGTTGGTCGGGTTCAGTTTTTTCTCCTCAATCTTCTCTTTATCCAGCTTCGAGCGGTGCGCCTGCAGGAATTTTTTCATTGAAACCAGCTTCGCCCTGTTTTCCGTTCCCCATTCCTCCTGCTCCGCTTTTTCGATCAGTTCTTCCG
>CAYGGB010000260.1:0-1583 GCA_964349295.1 uncultured Candidatus Peribacteria bacterium
GAACTCAGGGACTCCATGAACACGTTTCATGATCTGAAAGAAGGTGATGAAGTGGCAGCACTCGTGCTCGAGGAAGAAAACGATGAAGGCATGGTGGTGCTCTCGCTGCGCATGGCCAGTCAGCAAAAGGCGTGGGACCGGTTCCACAAGATGGTCTCTGATGACAAGACAATGAAATTCACGGCTCAAGAAGCTAATAAAGGCGGTCTGCTCGCCAATATCGATGGTATCCGTACGTTCCTTCCGGTCAGCCAACTGTCGCCGACCAACTACCCACGCGTTAATAATGCGGACTCAACTGAGATCATCAGCCGACTCGCCAAGTTCATCGGTCACACATTCACGGTGAAGATCATCACACTTGATGAAGCCGCAGGAAAGATCGTCGTATCGGAACGTGAGGCTATGGCCGAAGAAAGGTCTAAAGCTCTCGAAAATCTCGCAATCGGCTCTGAGAAAGACGGACTTGTGTCCGGCATCGTAAAGTTCGGTCTGTTCGTCGCCTTTGATGGCCTGGAAGGACTCGTACACATCTCCGAAATCGCATGGGGACACGTCAAGAATCCGTCTGAATTCGCTTCCGTCGGTGACCGCGTTCGCGTGAAGATCATCGGCCTCGATGGCGAAAAACTCAGTCTCTCTATCAAGCAGATGACCAAAGATCCATGGGAAGAAATCGCGGAGCGATACCCGGTAGGCAAACAGGTTTCGGGCACTGTCGCACGCTTTGCAGATTACGGCGCTTTCCTGACACTGGAGAAAGATATTACCGGTTTGGTTCACCTCACGGAGCTCAGCCACGAGAAAGTAACGGATCCATCCGAGGCACTCAAGATCGGCCAGAAAGTCGATGCACAAGTCATTAATATCGACATCGACGAACGCCGTATCGGTCTCTCGATCAAAGCCCTCAAGCCCATCGATAAAGAGACGATGGAGCGGATGAAGCGCGAGCGCGAAGAGGAAGAAGCGAAGGCCAAAGAGGAGAAGAAAGCCCCCGAAGAATCCGGTGACTCTGACGACTCTGAGACTGCCGCAGGCGGCCCGTTCATCGCATCGAAGACCGGCAAGAAGTACTACGCAGCAGATTCAGCCGCTGCAGCCAAGATCAGCGACGAGAACCGCGTGAGCTTCGCCACGGCTGAAGAGGCGGAGGCTGCGGGGTATAGTGCCTGAGATGGCAAAAGGCCTGATCCTCGATGGCGACGACACCACCTTCCGGAGTCAGGATGCCTGGACGGGCGGCGTGCTGACCGTCTGGCAGCGGACCTTCCCGCTCCTCACAGAGGATGATGAGAAACGCTATCGGGGACTCAGCTGTGACGATGTGTGGGCTCAGGTGAGTACGCACCACATGGCAGTTCGCACAAAAGATGAACACGACAGAGATCTGGAAGCGTTTGCCATGGGCGTCTATACCGAAGTGGATGCAATGCCCGGTGTAGATGAAGTGCTTCTGCATGCACGGAGACAGAATATTTCCACTGCACTGGCGTCTTCATCGAGGCGCTCATGGTTTACGACCGCACTTGTCCGACTGCGGCTCAAAAAACACTTCATGGTGATACTGGGGCGTGAGGATG
>CAYGGB010000261.1:0-1549 GCA_964349295.1 uncultured Candidatus Peribacteria bacterium
TAGGGATTAGGGACTAGACGGGGACTAGGGATTTTTCCGGAGAATCATAAGTTCGAACCAGACGGTCCACAAATCGCAGAAGGCTGCCCACACGTTGTTGAACTTTGCGCCACGACCCTTCCCTCCCACACGTTTCTCCTGGTGAATGTCGACGTAACTCACGCGATACCCGCGTTTGACTGCGCGGATCAGACGGTCGGCTTCCACGAAGACGCTCTTTGTCCGTACGGCGACTTTTTCGTAGATCTCGCGCTTGACCACTTTGACGCCACCCGGATCGTAGAGTTCGACGCCAAAGAGCCAGAGGACGCTCCAGTGGTACGCGTTCGAGATGCAGTGACGGTAGAACGTGTACTGCTTTGTCCGGCGCCGGCAGACGACGATGTCATACCGGTCGAGCAGCGGCATGCAGAGCTTGAGTGCTTCGGGCGGGTATTCGCCGTCGCCGGAAATCAGATACACGAAATCTTTGGTAGCCGCCTGGTACAGATCTTCAAACGTCTTCGCGATGCCGCCATTCTTCTCATGTCGCAGGCCGCGGATTTCCGGATTCGCCGCCGCCATCGCAGTGATGATCTGCGGCGTCCGGTCCGTGCTCGCATCATCCATAACCACGATTTCGCCGTCCGGGCTGCACTCCCGGATCACCGCAAGAGCCCGGTTCAGCGTCCGTTCAAGAGACGGTTCTTCGTTGTATGCCGCGACGAGGATGGAGACGGAGGGGGGCATGGAAAAAGGAATTAGCGCGGCGTTTCCCGTGCAGACTATCACGATACCGTCGAACGCAGCATCGTCACAACACGGTCCTGCTGTTCCTCCGTCATCTCCGGATACAGGGGCAGTGAGAGAATCTCCTGTGCGAGGCGTTCGCTCACGGGAAAGTCGCCCGCAGAATAACCCAGATTCTTCGTTGCCGGCTGGAGGTGGAGCGGGATCGGGTAGTGAATGCCGGCTTCAACTCCGGACGCGAGGAGTTTCGCGCGCACGGTATCACGATCAGGCACCCGGATCACGAAGAGGTGACAGGCGCTCTCGCGGCCCTGTTCATCATTCATCACCGTCACATTCTTCATTCCCTTCAGGAGTTCACGGTAGTGCGCTGCGAGTGTCCGTCGCTTCGTGTTCCACGCATCAAGGTGGGGGAGTTTCGCACGCAGAACCGCTCCCTGGATGCCGTCCATGCGCTCCGTGCGTCCGGCGATCAGGTGCTCGTATTTCTTCTGCATGCCGTGCTCGCGTAGCAGCGTCACGCGGTCGGCAATCGCGTCATCCGCGGTCGTCATCGCTCCTGCATCGCCGTATGCGCCGAGGTTCTTGCCGGGATAGAAACTGAATGCGGCGGCGTCACCAATCGAGCCGGTGTGTTTTTCCATATATGTCGCGCCATGGGCCTGGCATGCGTCCTCGATCACGATTAATTTTTTCGATCGCGCAATCTCCATCACGGCATCCATATCTGCAGGCTGTCCGAACAGATGCACGGGCATGATCGCGCGGGTTTTTTTGGTGATGGCCTTTGTGATCATCGCCGGGTCGATCAACCCGCTTC
>CAYGGB010000262.1:0-1526 GCA_964349295.1 uncultured Candidatus Peribacteria bacterium
TGTGAAATATATTTCACATCACCACTGCACCACACATTGAAAGTTCAGACATTGCTAAAATTAAGGATCTACGAGGAGAATTGCTCGTTTTAACTTCCCCGATTTTTTTCCTCTCTTCCCCCATGTTTTCTCGTACTTCTTACTTGCGTGCCCGCAAGGCTCTTGCCAGTGCGGTCGCTCTTTCGATGCTGGTATCCACATCACCCGCATTTGCATCCAACATGTGGTTCTGCGGATTGACCAATTCGTTCGCGGATCCCCTCAACTGGTCCGTGAACCCCGCATGCGGTACGAACCCGGCCGCCGCACCCGGCGCAACGGATGTCGCTATTTTCTCCAGGGAAGCAGGAGGCAGAACAGCTATCATGACCGGCGCGACAGTCGTCGGTGGATTGATCCTTGCAAAGTCGTTTACCGGTTCACTCAAACAGCTCCACCTGCTCTCGATCGGCTCCGGTTCCGGAGGATTCCGGATGGGTTCCGGACGGTTTATCGGTAGCAAATGGCCGGTCACCCTCTCGGGAAGTCTGACCATGACGGGAGGAATCATCCAGGGATTGCAGAATAACTTTACGGTGTCAGGCAGTCTTTCGATCACCAAAGGCGGCACAACCGCTGCCGGTGCATTTGGAGCAACATCCGCTTCATACGCAAACTTCACATCGACGGGCACCATCACCATGGCTGGATCGCAGGCTGATCAGAACTTGGTCCTGGGTCAGAATGTAACCCGCACGTTCACAAATTTGACCCTGAAGAACAGGGCAGGCACCACCAGCGACGACATTATTGCCAACCTGTCGGGAGGACTTGTGCTTTCCGGCGCACTGACGATCACGCTCGGAAATCTTGACCTGTCAACGAACAGTATGGCATTGGCCGTCGACCGTGGTATCTCTATTGCCAGCGCTTCTCAGGCGACCTTCACCGGAGGCGGCAACGTCTCGGCTTCCGGCAGTATCACGACGGGCGCAGATGGCACTTTCAGCATGGCAAGCACCGCAACGCTGACACTGGACGGAAACACTCAGACGCTCGACACAAACAACGCCGTTATTACCAATCTTGTTGTCGCTTCCACCCAAAGCGGTGCCCTTGGAGCACCCCAGAGAGTAGTCACCTCTCTTACTGTCGCAACAGGCGGCGTATTATGGCTGGGTGCCTACACGCTGAACGCGACCGGCGCGACGATCAAAAACTACGGAACGCTGAATGAGGCTACCGGCAAGGTGGTGCATTCCGGCTCTATCGCAATGACCAGTTCTGTCGTTGCTACCGGCAACATCGATTTCACCGTCACCGATTCCGATGCAAACCTGAATGGTCAGTCACAGGACACGCTGACGATTGTCGCGAGCCTGGCAAACAGCGGGGACAACGAATCGCTTTCCCTCACAGAGACGACCAACAACTCCGGCGTTTTCTACAGGAGCGTCCAGACTGGAAACGGCAGCAGCGTTGCTGACGGCATTCTAAAGAGCACGGTCGATGACACTGTGACAGGCACATACACCGACGCTCAGGAC
>CAYGGB010000263.1:0-1519 GCA_964349295.1 uncultured Candidatus Peribacteria bacterium
CCCGCGGTCCCCAAAGTCACCGACCGCACCGTTCTCGGGACAATTCCCTCTGGTGTCGGCCCCGGCACGATTCCTGCAGGAACACCGCGGCCGGTAAAGACCAACAGCTGGTGGAGCGCCGGCAGTCTCAACGCATGGCCTGCACCACTCTTTCCGCTGCCGTTCAAAAGCGTCTTCTCCGCCGACGGACTTCTCCTGTCGGTACCCGGACGGGGGGCAGACGGGAAAACGATCTTCCATCAGGATACCGGTGCACTGAAGATTTCGACGGCGTCGAAGCCGATCTCCGCCTCGGCCATCACCTCGGGGGATTTTGACGTGTCGTTCCGTGTGCGCTCGGCAACCGCAACGCTGTTCGATGCGACGCTGACCCAGGGAAGCCCGTTTGTGTTTCTCCGTCCGTGGGTGGCATCTTTCAATATCACCATCCCGGCAGGCGCGGTGACATCAAGAATTTCCTGCGGAGCCGACTGCGTGTCGGCGCTTCTCATCCAGTCCTCCGACGTCTCCTATCTTCTCGTCTCCCCCACGCGCAACGCGTTCACCATCAAAGACTCCACGGTCCTGGTCCGGGTCGAAAAAGAGAAAGCACTCCTCACCGTCGTCGCCGTCGCGCCGGGCAGTGAGCCACGGGACTATCTTGCAGCCGCAATGCATCCCTTTACCGGAACTCTTGCGACGTATTCCATCGGATCATCCGAGGTGTTCACCACGTTCCGGTTCCCGCAGCCGACGATCATGGGCATTCTTCCGCATCAGTACGTGTCGCTCGCGTACGCCAAAGATCCCAAAGACAACACTGCGCCCGCGCCGTTCATCCAGGGAAATCCTGGCCGTCTTCTCGGCACGTTCGATACCATCCGCGGTCCGCTGCGACTGTATTCGGGCCAGGGCTTCCGCACGTCTGTTCCCAGGCTATCGCTTCTTCCCTCGCTTCCACCGCTCCCGCAACTGGCCGGCGATGCTTCTCTGCACGACACGCTTCGCCGCGAGATCGCCGAAAACGTTCCGCCTGCGGGCGACATCTACAACGCGGCCAAATCACTCCATCGTACAGCGCAGCTCGCTGAACTTGCCGATGCGCTGCGCGAAGGCGATCTCTGGAAGACTGCTGTGCAGCAGGCGAAAACGTCGCTGATCCAGGCTTGCACGGCGTCGCCCGGTGCCGGCATGGCGCTCTATTTCGCCTACGACCGGACGGCCGGCGGCATCCTGGGATTGCCGCAGGGCTTTGGGAGCGAGCATTACAACGACCATCATTTTCAGTACGGGTACATCATTCATTCCGCTGCGATCGTTGCGCGGTACGATGCTGCGTTCGCGAGGCAGTACGGCGACTGTATCCGGCTGCTCATCCGCGACATCGCGTCCACCGACAGAAACGATCAGTCCTTTCCGTACCTGCGGTATTTCGATCCCTACGGCGGACACAGCTGGGCCAACGGTCTGACACCGTTCGCTGATGGTACCAATCAGGAATCGGAATCCGAGGCACTGCAGGCCTGGTATGCCATCGCTC
>CAYGGB010000264.1:0-1519 GCA_964349295.1 uncultured Candidatus Peribacteria bacterium
TGGTCCCGGAAGAATTTTCGCTCCCAGGCGGGGCTCAGGCTTCTGAAATCGAAGTTCCGAAGCAGGCGACTGACCCCGAAGCCATGGCGAAATTTTTGCGCAGACAGAAATGGGCGGAACTGATGCGCATCTTTCCCCGGAATACCGATGATCAGATTTCGCATGCGCTTCTAAGCCACCCAATGAAAGTACAAGCCGAACAACTGGCAAAACAGATAGCACTTGAGGGGATGATACAGACCTTCAGAAAGAGCGCCGTGCGTCTGCTCAATCGCGCAGCTCATAATTTTGATCCACAGGAACATCCGCAGGGATTCCGGGAATATGCCATCGAAAGAGTAAAGGCCGGATTGCAAATCACTCTTGAATACTGGTCTGCCATGTCCGAAGATCACCGGAAATTTGAACCGCATCTGGTAGAAGAGACATCCAAATTTTTACAGTATCCCCGACCTCACATAACGAAGGAGAACACACCTGAGCAGCAGAAAGCATTTCGGGAATGGGCCAGGATCACTTATCAGATAAGCGAATCTGACTGGCATATGCTGGTTCTGGAATGCGCCCGCCGGTATGTGGCATGGCTTGGAGGCCTTCTAAGAAAAAAAGATTCATCCGTACAGGAGGCCGCAAGATCATCGACAGCACATATTCTCCTTGAGAAAATGTATATGTTTGATCCAGTGCAATATCGGACATTTGAAGAGTTCGCCGGACCATTCGTAGAGGAAAAACTGACAGAGCTGGAAATGAGGCACCAGAAAAAAGAGCAACGGCAAAAAACACCCGGAAAACAGCGACGGTAATTACAGCATCCCCCGCAACCTCCTCTTCTCCCCTTCCGGAATCTCCAGTCCGTCGACGAATGTCTTCAGCGACTCTTTTGTGACCTTCTCCCCTCTCGTCAGCGCCTTGAGCTTCTCGTATGCACCGCTCACACCGTTCTTGCGCAGAACCATCTGGATTGCTTCGGCCATGACTTCGGGATGCGAATCCAGTTCGGACTGGATGACAGCATGATTGACGGAGAGTTTGGTCAGACCTTTCCGGAGTGATGTCATCGCAAGCAGGTGATAGCCGAATGCAACGCCGATATTGCGCTGGACGGTCGAATCACTTAGATCGCGCTGCAGGCGGCTGATCGGCAGTTTTTCGGCGAAGTGAGAGAAGAGCGCAGAACTGAGCCCGAAGTTCCCTTCGGCGTTCTCGAAGTCGATGGGATTCACTTTGTGCGGCATCGCCGAGGAACCGACTTCGGTTTTGACGACTTTCTGCGCGAAGACACCGCGGGAGATATACATCCAGATATCGCGGCAGAATCCGGTGAGGATCGTGTTGATGTGGCAGAGATGATGGCTGAGTTCGGCGATATCGTCGTGCGGGTTGATCTGCGTGGTGTGCTCGAGCGGATCGAGACCGAGGCTTTGGATGAAGCTAACGCGGAATTTTTCCCACGCGACATCCGGATAGGCAGCCTTGTGCGCGGAGAAATTCCCGACCGCCCCGCCGAGCTTCCCCT
>CAYGGB010000265.1:0-1518 GCA_964349295.1 uncultured Candidatus Peribacteria bacterium
GCGGGGGAGCGGGGTGGTGGATTGTCCGGAGCAGAAAATAATCTTGCAATCTTTTTCCCTTACGTCGTATGCGTCGTTCATCTCTTGTCCCTACGGAACACATCACCCCGGTCATACTCTTCATTCGCGGTCAGAAGGTCATGTTGGACAGGGATCTGGCACAACTCTATGGAGTGAAGCCGATAGCACTCCGGCAACAGGTCAACCGCAACGTGTCCCGGTTCCCGCCAGACTTCATGTTCAGGGTATCCAAAAAAGAAGCTGAAATGTTGGTATCACAATTTGTGATACCGTCGCGGCGCAGTTTTGGAGGAGCGTTGCCGTACGTGTTCACACAGGAAGGTGTGGCGATGCTATCGTCCGTTCTGAGAAGTGAACGGGCAGTGCAGGTGAATATCGCCATTATGCGGGCATTTGTCCGGCTGCGTGAAATTCTTTCCACTCACAAGGATCTTGCCTCCAAACTCGAAGAGCTGGAAGACAGGTTTTCCGATCACGATACAAAAATTGCGCAGATATTTGTTGCCATACGGAAACTGATGTTTCCGCCTGTTTCGAGGAAGAAACGGCGGATTGGCTTTCGGCTGGATTGAGAAATTCTCTTGCAATTTGAGTACACAATTATGTACACTATGAGCACTACATTTTTTTCCGCCTCTTATGACCAAAACGCAGACGATCTCCGTGCGCGATCTTCGGGAGAACCTTTCTCTTTATCTTCGGGCGACTCAGATCACCAAGGTGCATTTCGTCGTGAAGCGGCATTCGGAAATTCTGGCAAGAATCGTACCCGAAAAACCGAAGAAGAAAACGCGGAGACAGCTCAACCAGGAGCTGTTGAGGGATCTTCAGGAAGCCCGGGCGCAGGCAGCGAGAGGGGAAATGTATACTTCGGAAGAAGTTCGCACGATGCTCGGCTTGCCTCCTGGGAAATATTCTGGACAATCCAGGCGGTCAAAGAAATAAACAACCTTCCCCCGATTTTGAAAGATCGTATCATTGATAAAATGGATTGGTTTGTTCTTCAGAAAAATCCGTTAAGTTTTGCAAAGAAATTGCAGGGTAACTATGCAGGCATGGTGCGTTTCCGTGTGGGGGATTATCGTGTCATCTGTGAGGTCATTCATGGTGAAGTCCGCATTCTTCGGGTTCTGTCCGTCAGGAATCGGAAGAATGCCTATGGATAGAATCGGGGATTTGTGCTAGAATAATGAGAAACATTCACATGCAATTTCTTCACAGATTCGCAGGCGTTTCCGCTCGCTGTTCATCCGCTGAATGCCGGTTGATCCATTTCTACAAACCCAACGAGCATGCAGCGGATGAGACGCAGGAAACCATCCTGAATGCGGAGGTCGGAATCATCGATCGTTCCGGAAAACCGCTGGACGAACTGGAGTCTCACACGCGGCGGCTCGACAGCAAAATCAAAGAAATACCGAAGGGCATCGTTGATACATGGGGAGGACGCGCTTTGGCGGGGTTTCTGTCCAGTGCATTCAAGCCTGTGGAGTACAC